>CANHCM010000050.1 GCA_947459155.1 Bacteroidota bacterium
AAGTGTTTCGGAAAATGGATGCACATCGTTGGTGCAGACCAACAGCACCCTCATTGAGGCGGCACCGGTGTTCTCGGTGTCGGCGCCCACCTACACCGGGCTGAATCAATCCACCACAATCAGTTACACTGGGCCATCTTTACCGGGGGCCACGTATTCGTGGAGTTTCGACGGAGGAACGGTAGTTTCCGGAAGCGGTGCGGGGCCATATCAGGTGACCTGGAACACGAGTGGTGTGAAAAATATCACCTGTTCGGTGAGTTATGGAGCGTGTTTACCCTTAACCGAAACAGCTTCTACGGAGGTGATTAGCGCGGCAACGGCTTCATTTACCACAGAATCGCCAATCTGTGTAGGCGCTTCGAGCACAATTACATTTACCGGAATTGCGCTTTCGGGGGCAACTTTTAACTGGAATTTTGGAGGCGGTACTGTGGTTTCGGGCAGTGGTTCAGGACCTTACGAAGTGTCGTGGACAAGCCCGGGTGCAAAAACGGTGAGCTTAGAAATTGTTCAGTTTGGCATCAGTTCGGGCACCGTTCAGCAAACAGTACAGGTGAATGCCATCCCAACGGCAAGTTTTAGCCTACCTGCCTTTATTTGCGAAGATGATGCTGCACAAATTAACTACACCGGAACGGGCAGCCCTTCGGCGAACCTCAGTTGGAACTTTGGAGGTGGATTGCCATCCGGCCCTGCCGGCCAAAACAACCAGGTTACTTACCCGAGCGCCGGAAATGCTACGGTTACCCTCACGGTTTCGGAAAACGGCTGCATCTCTTTGCCGGTGACTCAAACGCTGGTAGTGAGACCGCGCCCAACGACGGCGTTTACCTTGCCCTCTCAGGCGTGCGTGAATGAGCCTGTGAGTGCAGTGTTTACTGGTGTTGCAGGTCCGTCGGCCAGCTTTAACTGGGATTTTGGAACCGGCAACTTGTTGAATGGCAGCGGTCCGGGACCGATTGACCTATCATGGAGCGCAGCAGGATCTGAAACCGTTTCGCTGGTGGTTACTGAAAACCAATGTAGTTCTACGTCGGTTAGTCAAGCGATCACTATCAATCCAATTCCTGTGGCCTCATTTACGGTAGCGGGCAACCAATGCGCCGGCGATACGGTGCTTGTAACGTTTACCGGAAGCGCCGGTGCTTCGGCAGTGTACACCTGGGATTTTGATGGCGCAACGGTACTTTCAGGAACTCAGGCCGGTCCCTATGCCTTGGCCTTTTCTCAGGCCGGAAACTATAACATCGGTTTGAGCATCAACGATCAAGGGTGTGTGGCCGTGGCAAGTGGCGTGTCATATACAGCAGATGCCTCACCGGTGGTGAGTTTTACCCTGGCCGACAGCACTTTTGCCGGACTTACTGAAGCCGTGCTTTTCACTGGACAAACAAGCGATTCGGCAAGTTTCACATGGACGTATGCTGGAGCAACGCACCAGAGTGGGGCAGGATCCGGTCCGCTAAACCTAATTTGGCCCAATGCAGGCACCTACACGGTTTCGTTGCAGGTGCAAAATGGCGAGTGTGTGGTCGATGGCATGCCGCAAACCATTGTGGTTCAGAATCTACCTGATGTGAACTTCTCACTGAGCACCGACACTGCCTGCGCGGCAACGGCCGTGTTCGTGTCCTTGAACAGTGCTCCGGTGGCAGGTGCTACCTACACCTGGAATTTTGATGGCGCTTTGGTCACTTCGGGAAGCGGGGCAGGGCCTTACCAAGTCGAATGGACGAGTCCGGGGCTGCACACCGTGAGCGTAAGTTATTCGCTCGGCGGCCTGAGTAGTGGAGTTGCTCAGCAAAATATTTGGGTGATTGAGATTCCGGAGTCTTCCTTCAGTATGGTGGAAGAAGTGTGTGCGGGTGAAGAAACCATGGTATTCTACACCGCAAACACGGGTATGAATTCCCAATTCCAGTGGGACTTTGAGAATGGCCTAGTGGTTTCGGGCGAGAATACCGGAAGCCCGACCGTACGTTGGGATACCGCAGGCGTTTACTTGATTAGTCTGAGTGTTGCCGATGCGATGTGTATTTCGGCGCCTACGGTACAACCCATCATTGTAAAAGTGGTTCCCACAGCTTCATTTGAAGTTGATTCGCTGGTTTGCGAGAAGTCAACTGCCAGTATCGTGTTTAACGGAAATGCGGCTGGTAATGCCATCTACACCTGGAACTTTGGAAGTGGAACGCTGATGAGTGGTTCGGGCGCTGGTCCGCTTGAGGTTCAATTCGATGAACCAGGCCTGGCGGCTTTAAGTTTGTCGGTAAGCCAAAGTGGCTGTAGCTCAGCGCTGTTTTCAGATACGGTAGTCATCAGGGCTTTGCCCGCGGTAGACGCCGGTGCGGGACACCTCATGTGCTCGGGCGATTCGGTTCAGCTTAATGGACTCGCTCAGGCAGGTTATACATACTCGTGGTTTCCTGAAAGTGGCTTGAGCAGCAGTTCGATTTCGAACCCATTCCTGAGCTTATCGAGCCTGCACGATTATGTGGAAACGTTTGTGTACCGGCTTACGGTGAATGATGGATATTGCACTGCCAGCGACTCGGTTGAGGTGAATCTGGCGCCACGCCCAACGGCATTTTTCAACCTTCCTCCCGCACAGTGTTTTGAAGGTAACAGCTTCGACTTTACGGCCGACGGTAGCTTTAATCCGGCTGAGGCCAGCATAACCTGGAATTTTGGTCCACATGGCTTTACGCACAATCCTTCGGATGTAAATCAGCAAGACATCACCTTTGATATTCCAGGGCGCCATGCGGTTGAGCTCCAGATCTCGCAGTTTGGTTGTGTTTCCGAACCATTTGTAGATTCGGTAATTGTAAATGCTCATCCAACGGCGCGCTTTTCAGGCGATGACGTAAAAGGCTGTTTGCCGCTTACTGCAACGCTCGATGCATCTGAATCGGAGGGTCAGGGACTCAGTTATTTCTGGAATTTTGGCGATGGTCAGGTGGGTACCGGGCAGATGCCTCAGCACACCTACACGCAGTCGGGGTATTTAGCCGTACACCTTACTGTTGTGGATGCCAACGGCTGTTCGGCAGAGCTCAACCGTCCGAATTTTGTTCAGGTGCTCGAGCAGCCAATCGCCGGCTTCAGAGCCAAGCCCGAAGTGGTGTTCATTGGCACCGATTTTCTCGAACTTACCAACCTCTCTCAGCACGCCCAGTTTAGTTATTTCGTGATTGCGGGCGACACCATTTTTGGCAGCACGAATTCTTACAGTTTCACAGAGCCCGGCGAGTATGAAGTTACCCAGGTGGTGGTAAATGCTGCGGGTTGCACCGATCAAATGACCGTTACCGTGAGAGCGGAGTTCGGTACAGAGTTTTACATTCCAACCGCATTTACACCGAACAACGACGGGCACAACGATGAGTTTAAGGTAGTTGGTTCTGATGTACGCGACTTCAGCCTGATTATTTTCGATCGTTGGGGACACGAAGTGTTCAGTTCTAATGATATCGAAAAGTCGTGGGATGGCTTCACGCCCGACCGCAATCAGCCCATGCCCGAAGGCGTTTACATCTATCGGCTCGAGATGCGCAACAAGCAAAACCGCGATATCATCGAAAACGGCTCCATCACGCTGATTCGTTAAACAGGCTTTCCTCAGCAATTTGCATAACCGGCTAAGTATAGTCGTGTTTAGGTTTTGGGCGCCTGCCCTGTTGAGCCCACAATAGGCTTAGACTTTTTCTTTCGGGCATCCTGCTTTTCGCCTTTAGCCGCCTATCGCTCCGCGCTCGCGGGCTGCCGGCTTCAATCAGTGGCGCATATTTTCGGTTTTATGATGGCTCTTTGTCATGTAATGCCTAATAAGCGCTTCTGATTTTTTCATTTTCGGATCTCATAATGAAAATCGTTGGTAAATGCTCATTTCATCAGAATGAGAATGGGTGGTTATTTATGGTTTTTTTAAATGGAGGCGGTTTTTTCATTTGGTTTTATATGAAATAGTATTTATCGCTTGTCAATGAATAAAATGAGGTTAAGAATTACATCAATTATTTAGGATGCCAGTTTATTCAGGCTTTTGAAGGCCTTGCTGTTCTTGTGAAGTCAAATATTGAATCTAATTAATTCAAAGAATCTCCTGGACTCATGCGCATGATGTATTTTTGCGCAATGATGGCTAATTATTTCTGATGGAGTGGGTATGAATTTTCCAACAAACTTTTATTTACTGGTTTGTGTAGCATGGATTTTTTTATTTCTCCCTGCGAGTGCTCAGCACATTGATTTTGGCAAGCTAAAGGAAGGCGATTTACTCTTTCAGGATTTAGATTGTGGTCCTTTGTGCGAAGCTATTGAAGCTGTAACAGAAGGAGTCGATGGGAAGGATTTTTCTCATTGTGCAATGGTGGTGCGGGTAGGCGACTCATTGCAAGTGATTGAAGCCATTGGAACAACGGTTCAATTGACAACGCTTGCGAAGTTTTTTGCAAGGAGTGGCGATACGCTTGTGCTGACAAAAATTGCTGTGGGGCGAGTGAAGCAACCTTATCAAGCCTTGCTGCCTCAGGTGGTACAGAATGCAAAGGCATTAATTGGCGAACCTTACGACAATGCATTTTTACCCGACAATAATAAATGGTATTGTAGTGAGGTGTTGTATGATGCTTTTAAGAAAGCCAGTGATACCGAATTTTTTCCCATGCAACCTATGACCTTCAAAGATCCACGCACAAAAGATTTTTTTCCGGCATGGGTAGATTATTATCGAGAGTTACAACTTGAAATCCCTGAGGCCATTCCGGGCTTAAATCCCGGTTCTATTTCGCGCTCTGAAAAGATTGAGATTATTTCTGTTCAATAGTTCAAACGCGTTTAGGGTTTTGAATTCCGAACTGACACTTATAAATGGGGTTCATTTACGAATCATTTCCAGGTTGTTTTGACGCTTTGTGCGCACAATGCAATTTAACGCACTGAGCAGCTTAAGCATGTGATGGTAGCCTGATCTTCGTTTTGCTGAACCAATATTTTAAGGGCTCCTGAAGCCCCCCAACCTATGATATGCCCCCGTCCACAATTTCACCGCCGCGGATTATGCCTCCCTTCGGTCGGCATGAACCGCCGTTTGGGGGCTTTTAAAGCTGAAAGACCTGCGATTTGCATCCGTCCATAATTTCACGGCTGCGGATTATGCCTCCCTTCGGTCGGCATGAACCGCCGTTTGGGGGCTCTTAAAACTGAAAGACCTACGATTTGCATCCGTCCACAATTTCACGGCTGCGGATTATGCCTCCCTTCGGTCGGCATGAACCGCCGTTTGGGGGCTCTTAAAGCCCCCAAATCCACGCCTGCTAAGGCGCAGGCTCGATTTTTTATTGCCCAAATCTGCGCTCAGGCAAGCCTGGCTTGTTTTGGGCAATAAAAAATCCCGCCCTATCGGGACGGGATTTTTGGGCTTTGAGGTTTCGAGCGGATTCGAACCGCTGTACGAGGTTTTGCAGACCTCTGCCTAGCCACTCGGCCACGAAACCATCGGGGGCACAAAAGTAACAATTTGGCGAATGCAAGCAAGTGTCAATGAAAAATCATTGAACGGCCTCCGTGCTATACGACTTTAAGCAATCAGAGCAGAGGCAATCCATGTAGTTGCGCCTGATTTGCATGAGGTTCTCCTTCGTAATTGTAATCTTATCGCACCAGCAATTGTCGCCAACCACGCACTCAAAACGTTTTCCGCAGCGTGGGCAGGTCTTTTTCTGGACCTTCTTTTGAGGTCGGTTTTTATTCCAAAATGAAGTAAACCAGGAAAATGGATTCATGCAGTTAATTCAACCGAAATTACACCGTTAAATCCTTCGATCGGAGGCTTGAGTTTGGCCAACCTCACGCGTAACGAACGCACGTTGGGGAAGGTCGATGTAATCCTATTAACAATTCGGCCTGCCACATGTTCAAGCAAATCAGAAGGTATTGCCATTTCGGATTTTACAAGCTCAAACACGGCAGAGTAATCTAAGGCATGTTCGAGCTGATCGCTCAATGCGGCATTTTGTGCATCGTATTCAAACGATACATCCACTGAAAATGGGGCCCCATGCTTTTTTTCGTCTTCGTACACCCCATGAAAAGCATGGAATTCCATGCCCTCCAATCGAACGGTCGTTATCATTTCAGCGCAGCCGAACACTCTGTTAATCCGCGGTTTAAACGCGCAATGACTTCTTCCTTGCCCAACATGGCGCAAACCTCGAACATCGATGGGCCTGCTGCCAAACCGGTTATCAGGATTCGAAACGCTTGTAAAACCTGACCGATTCCAACGCCCTTGCTTTCGAGGTATGCCTTTGAAGCCGCTTCTAACGAAGCCGGACTAAAGTCATCGACCGCATCGAGTGTTGCGCTCCAACCTTCGAAAATTTCAGGAGTTTCCGGTTTCCATTTTTTACGTAAAAGGTCTAAATCGAAATGCTTCGGAGCTTCAAAAAAGAACCGGGCATGCTGCATAAACTCAGAAACAAAATGAGCTCTTTCTTTCACCAAGGCTACCACCTTTTCGAGGTAGGCTAAGTCGACCTTATAGCCATCCGCACTGCAAATTGGCGCAAAAGCCTCAGCAAGCTCTTTGTCGGTTTTTCTGAGCAAATATTGTTGATTGAACCACTTCGCCTTCTCGAAATCAAACTTAGCTCCCGACTTACTCACCCGGTCGAGTGAGAAGGCTTCCACAAGTTCGTCGAGACTAAACATCTCCTGAGTAGTGCCTGGATTCCAGCCCAAAAGTGAAAGGAAATTCAACACCGCTTCGGGGTAGTAGCCTTTTTCGCGATAGCCACTTGTCAATTCGCCCGAGTTCGGGTCGGTCCAGTTTAAAGGAGCAACCGGAAATCCAAGTCGATCACCATCTCTTTTACTCAGCTTTCCATTGCCATCAGGCTTGAGTAGTAAAGGCAAATGGGCGAACTCCGGCATCACCGATTCCCATCCCAAATACCGGTACAGCATTACGTGGAGTGGGGCAGAAGGGAGCCATTCCTCACCACGGATTACATGGCTGATTTTCATGAGGTAGTCATCTACCACATTGGCCAGGTGATAAGTAGGCATGCCATCCGATTTAAACAGCACTTTATCGTCCATATTTTGGGTATTCACCACAATCCAACCCCGAATGATATCGTGGAACCTTAATTCTTCCTGCCTTGGCAGTTTTATGCGAATCACATAAGGTTCTCCGGCATCTAAGCGGCGCTGAACCTCATCGGCCGGCAAGGTGAGCGAATTTTTCATCGAATGCCGGGTGATGGCATTGTACTGAGGCGATGCAACTTTTGCTGCTTCGAGTCGCTTGCGCATATCGTCGAGCTCCTCAGGAGTATCGAATGCGTAGTAGGCATAGTCGTTGGCGATAAGCTGCTCGGCATATTGGCGATACATGGCTTTACGCTCACTTTGGCGGTAAGGCGCGTGAGGTCCGCCATGAATTGGACTCTCAACCGGCTCGATATTGAGCCAGCGGAGTGCTTCCATGATATACTCTTCGGCGCCCGGAACAAAGCGGGTTTGGTCGGTATCTTCTACTCGCAGGAGGAAGTCTCCGCCGTGTTTTTTGGCAAAAAGGTAATTGTACAAAGCGGTACGCACACCGCCGATATGCAGATAACCTGTTGGCGAAGGGGCAAAACGCACGCGAACTCTACGGTCTGACATGTATTTGGTTTTTCAGGGGGCGCAAAAATACGAAATTAGGCCGTGGGTAGTTGTTCATTTTCGCCTTTCGGCGGGATGACAATCCGGTCAGGCAGAAATTGGGTCGTAATGGTTGCAGAAACAGTACTGCGCTGAAATCAAACCTTGGAATTCTCTTTGGGTTCAACGAAGTACATATCGATATCGCCTTTCCCTTTTGCCGTTATTTTTCCGCGGTACACGCAATGGAAGTCATCTTTCACCAATTGGTAAGTGCTGGCTGAAATATTGATTTTACCGGGTTCACCGGAAGATTCCATCCTTGAAGCTGTATTTACGGTGTCGCCCCAAATGTCGTACTGGAACTTTTTAATTCCCACAATACCGGCAACTACAGGCCCCGTGTGAATACCGATCCGAATTTCGAAAAAGGGTTGGTTATTCGCAATTTTTCTGGCCTTCCCTTCATCAATGAAATCGCGCATTTCAAAAGCAGCCTTCACGATATTATGGGCAATTCCAGGCTGTGTTACCGGAACGCCACCGGCAGCCATGTAGGCATCGCCAATGGTTTTAATTTTCTCAATACCGTATTTCTCCATAATTTGATCGAAGGCTGAGAAACACTCGTGAATGTCACGAACCAATTGTTTTGGACTCACCTTTTCCGACATTGCGGTAAATCCTTTAAAGTCGGTAAACAACACCGTAACTTCCCCCATCAATCTAGCCTCTGCTTCCCCTTTTTCTTTTAATTCTTCGGCGACCTCTGCGGGTAGGATGTTTAATAAAAGTGTTTCGCTTCGTTTTTTCTCTTTTTCAATCCGGTTACGTTGTTTGAAGAAAACACCAGCAAACAGGAGTACTACGATAAAACCAGCAATAAAGCTATTGCGAACAATTTTTTGGCGGGAGATCTCTTTTTGCTTGAGTTCTGTATCCTTTGTGAGCAGTTTTATTTTGGATTCCTTTTTCTCTAGGTCGAAATTGAATTGGAGTAAGCCTAATTTCTTGGTAGTATTTACGTTATAAATAGTGTCTTTTATTTCCAACAATAATTTTTGATAATTAAAGGCATTTTTAAAATCATTCGTTTCGGAATATGCTTGACTCAGACCTTCATAAATTTCTCTGATTTCCGTGGTAAGCTTAATGGGTAGTGCAATATCCAAAGCTTGCTTATATGCATCAATAGCCTGATTGGCTTCTTTTTGTTCGAGGTAGCATTCTGCCAAGCCAATTAACGACTTGGTCATATCGAGCTTGGTGTCCAACTTTTGAGAATATTCAAAAGCTTTTCGATGGGTATACAGCGCTTTATTAAAGTCTTTTTTTCGAGTGTAAATTTCACCCATCAAATTCAATGCGCCGGGCAAATCGGGAGTTCCATCAAATGCCACCAAGGCTTCCTGTAAGAAAAAAAGTGCTTTGTTATCGTCGTTCAAGTTGTAATATGTAGCACCGAGATTTACTGTGGCCGATCCAATCAGAGATTGATCATTTATAGCTTTACTTAGGAAATAAGCTTTTAGAAAATAATCTGCTGCTTTTTTGTAGGTCGCTGCTTTGTTCAAGTAGATGGTTCCCACATTGATTAGTGAAGACACAACCCGAATAGTGTCATTAATCTCCTCAGAGATCCGAAGTGCCTTTAAATCATATTCAAGTGATTTCGCATCATCTCCTTGGTTAAAGTAAATTCCAGCCTGATTGCTCAGCATGTTGGCTATTCCTCTTTTATCACCCAACAGTTTATAGATACTCATCGCCTCATCCCAAGCTGAAAGGGCTTGAAGGTACTGTCCCTTCAGGTAATGTCCGATGCCAATGTTTTTGTTAGCGAGAGCCAATCCTCTTTTATAACCTATTTCGCGCGCTTTTTCTTTTGCTGTATAGGCTATTTTTATTGAGGTATCAGGTTTATCGTTGACTAAGATGCGGGCAAGTTGATTGAGCAAGTTGACCCTTTGACTGTCGGCTTGGGGTTTTTTGAGCAAAGTCATCAGACTATCGCTTTCAGCGCTTTGTGCATTTACGTCTGTTCGCACGACCGCAAATGAAAACAACACCAAAATCGTAAAAATGACCTGCTTCATTAGCTGCGAATATCGTTGAAAAGGTCATTGAGTCGCAATGGTTCATGTATTATTTAAAGTTTAAAACCTATTCTTCGGGCTGACAACTGATAACTTTACACTTGTCGCAGTACGCTAAATGTTCACATGGTTTTTCCACATTCGATGAAGTGTTCAGCCCAAAGAGCCATTGTGCCAGCGGGTGGAGCGGATACCCCGCAAAACAGCGCGAGAGGGAGAGCGACAGCGCGGTTTGAGGAGTAGCAGCGGAACACGCGGTGCCCGGTGATGAACCCGAATGCTTAGAATAGGCTGAGCGAGGCAGGCACCCTAAAAACAAAAAGCCCGACAATGCTGCCGGGCTTTTGTGAGGTTTCATGTTCAATTAATCTTTCACGTATCGCAATTCTTCGGTTCTGCCGGCTTGCTCGATTCTAATCAAGTACAAGCCGCTGGCGAACTTCGAAATGTCTAAACGCAGCTGCATCGACTCGGCAGGTACGCGCAAGCTCTCCACTATCTGGCCATTCGAGGCAAAGATTTGAACGAATGCAGGTTCTGAAGGATTAAGTCCGCTTAGACTAAACTGGCCATTTCCGGGGTTCGGGAAAAGGTTCAGTTTCTGTTCCACAGTAATCTCGGTTTCTGCGATGGCATCTTCTTCGGCGTTTTCTCCATCAACTCGGCATGCCACGGTGCAAACATTGATCGAACGTGTATTCGAGTTCCCACAAGCATTGCTGGCTCGCACAGTTACACATCCGTTGCTTGTGCCAAATTTCACCGTGATGCTGGCAGTACCTTGACCGCTGGTGATTGTTGCGCCGCTTGGAACCGTCCATGAGTAGCTTAAGCCAGCAATGGCCGGAGTTGAGTAAACTACTCCTTGCTGGTTTCGGCAAACCGTGGTTGGACCAGTAATGGAAGCCGGAGTGGCTGGCAAGCGACTTAAACTCAATGAGCATGCTGTGCTCGTACCACAACCATTTACAGCCGCCACAGAGATGTTTCCACTGCTGAAGTTCGAAGCCAAACTGATGGTTACGCTTGTTCCATTATTGGTAATCATGGTTGCACCATTAGGCAAGGTCCAGTTGTAGGTTGTGGCATTGCTCACCGGTTGAATTGAATAGGTGAAGACGCCGCCTCCACAGAGATTGTTAGCTGGTCCTGAAATACTTGCAGGAATGGCCGGTGTGTTGCGAGAAAGCGAAATGCTACGACTATTGCTTTGTCCACATCCATTGGCGGCCCTTACACTGAGTGTTCCACCGGTGTAGCTGGCTCCAAAGCTCAAACTGATGGCATTGGTGCCCGCACCCGAAACAATAGATGTCCCTGACGGAATGGTCCAATTGTAGGAAGTGGCATTGGTTACGGCATTCACGCTGTAGTTTCGAACATCGCCTGGGCAAGCTTTCGTAGGACCGGTGATGCTTCCCGGTGTACTCGGCTTTGACGTGTTCAGACTTAAGCTTCTGTCGGAACTGTTTCCACAAGGAGAATTTGCCCGAACCTTGAGGGTTCCGCTGCTGAAGTTCGCTGCAATGGTTACCGAAATACTGTTTGTACCGGCGCCGCTCACCAAGGTCACTCCCGATGGGAGCGTCCATGAATAGGAGCTTGCATTGGCAACAGCAGCAATTGAGTAGTTCACCTGTGTTCCGTTACCTCTAAAGGCACATACGTTTGAAGGCCCTGAAATGGTGCCCGGAGTGGTCGGAGCTGTGCGTGTAACCTGGATGCTCCGCTGTACGCTCGATCCACAGCCGCCAACCACAACACTCACAGTTCCACTGCTAAACGACGACGGGAATCGGAAGCTGATGCTTGGAGTACCTTGTCCGCTGATGTTGGTAGCTCCTGATGGAATTGTCCATTGATAAGTGCTGGCGTTGCTGGCTTGAATGCTGTAGATTGCCAGACTTCCATTGCTTCCCTGATGTGCGCAGGAGTTCGTTGGACCACTAATGTTTCCGGCAGTTGGTGCTGCGAGGATGGTTAGGTTGAGGACAAAAGTGGTGCAGGCTTGTTCTACCTGATAAGTACCTGCCTGGGTGTAGGTTTGACCATTCACAGGCCAGAGGTAAGAGCCGCATGCCGAGATGTTGCTCACCACAGGTGGATTCGGCGAACCACTGATTACCCAAGAACAAGTGGTGTTGTTGAACTGTGCAGTTTGGTAACACAACAATGCAGGCATTGGAGGCTGTGTTCCGGTTACGTCCCAAGTGCAAGTGTTGGTATTGAAACTTGGATTTTGCCAGCAAGCCAGATTGGTAGGTGCAGGAGGCTGAGTTCCAATATTCTCCCAGGTACACGTAGTGTTGTTCAGAACCACATTGTCCCAGCAGTTCTGATTTTCAATTTCAACGGCATTGCCGAAACGGATGTAGAAGCGTGGTCTTTCATTGGCTGTTCCAGCTCCGTTTGCAAAATTAACCCTTCCTGTGATCGTAATGTCGCCGAATAAACCTTCGCTATTGCGGAAGCTTTGGGTTACTACGGTGTTGTTGTTGGCCATGAATCCGCCAAAATCAACGCCATTGAGGTTAAAGTTCGACACGGTAACACTTGCTCCAGTATTGGGTGCATCAACAGCGCCTCCCTGTAAGAAAATGTTCAGGTTCTCAAAGCCTTTGTTCACTAAGCCTGAGGCCGTAGAGGTAACTGTTTCACCATTGCCGTAAACCTGGTTGTTGTTCCAGTCGATCGACCAGGTTGAAGCACCAGTGGAGGCATCATAGATAAACTGGAAATTGCGTGTAAAGCCATCCAGCCAAATTGGCGTTCCTACAGGATTCAGGCTTAAACCAACGCCTGCCGGTGGAGGACCAGGGTGAGCCGGTGTAAAGAGTACCGCCTCAAAACCGGTGGCACCCCAACGGGCTCTGGATTCAACCACAGTTGGACCCACATACGGGGTGTTTGTAGTTTGCGGAACAGCATCAGCATAAACCACTGGCACGATAGGCTCAACACCGCTTACTTCCCAGGCACAAGTGTTCGTGTTGAAGTTTGGCGTTTGCCAGCAAGCCAGATTGGTTGGAGCAGCAGGCTGAGTTCCGCTAACTTCCCAAGCACAGGTGTTCGTGTTGAAGTTTGGCGTTTGCCAGCAAGCCAGATTGGTTGGAGCTGCAGGTTGAGTGCCGCTAACTTCCCAAGCACAGGTGTTCGTGTTGAAATTTGGCGTTTGCCAGCAAGCCAGATTGGTTGGAGCAGCAGGTTGAGTGCCGCTCACTTCCCAGGCACACGTGTTCGTGTTGAAGTTTGGCGTTTGCCAGCAGGCCAATCCAGTTGGGGCGGCAGGCTGAGTGCCGCTTACTTCCCAGGCACAGGTGTTCGTGTTGAAGTTTGGCGTTTGCCAGCAAGCCAATCCAGTTGGAGCAGCAGGTTGAGTGCCGCTCACTTCCCAGGCACAGGTATTCGTGTTGAAGTTTGGCGTCTGCCAGCAGGCCAGATTGGTTGGAGCAGCAGGCTGAGTGCCGCTCACTTCCCAGGCACAGGTGTTCGTGTTGAAGTTAGGCGTTTGCCAGCAGGCCAGATTGGTTGGAGCAGCAGGCTGGGTTCCGGTGATGTCCCATGAACAGGTTGCTTCGTTGAACACCGGAGTTTGCCAACAAGCCAACCCTGTAGGAATGGGTGGTAAAGCAGCAGGCTGGGTAACTGTGCCGCTTACGGTGCTAGTGCAGCCATTGGCATCGGTAACCGTATAGCTGTATGGCCCGGCCGATATCGTGAAGGTGCCAACACCAGTATACGGTTCAGTGCCTCCTGTGGCCGTAACTACAACGGTGGTGCTTCCTCCGAAACAAGTGATGGTTCCGGCATTTGCTGTGGCAACAACGCCCGGTTCAACGGTGAGTGTACCGTTTTCGTAAACCGGAATGTAATTCGGCACGGAGTCGAGCTGAACAAGGTTAGAGGGAACAATCTGATAGGTTCCCGGAGTCAATGCATTGACGTCGGCAATTTCGCCTTGCTCGTTAAGCAAGGTGAAATCAGGACCGCTTGCTACCACGGTAGAATCTACATTCTCGTATTGGTAGAACTCTTTAATGGCTGTAAACTCGATTACGGTGTCGAAGCAGGTTTTGGTCTTATTCTCCGCTTTCACAAACAATGTCTTTGGAGTAATGGTCAGATTGCCCAGAGCGTAAGAGATGTCAAAGTTTTCCGACATAAGCACGCCCGGAGCGATAAGCCAGTTGCCCACATTTACTCCGGTAATCAGGTTCATGGAGGTGTAACCAACAATAGAGTCGTTTTCAACATCGTCATCTCCATCGCTATTTTCAAAGTCCAGAGAATCGAGCAAGAGGATTGCATCCTCATTGCTTTCATTATTGAAGGTGTTTCCGTTAACAACTCTTCGACCATTGGCGGTTGTGATGCCATTAACAACTCTTCTTCCATTTGCGGAAGAAAGGGCATTTAATGTTACTTCACCATTTACAACGCGTCGACCATTTGCAGCAGATATACCATTTACTACCCTTCGCCCATTGGCGGCTGAAAGGGCATTGTAGATGGTCACATTGGCGTCATCGACCTCCAAATCGAAAATCGATTCGGGAGCCAAAGGAACATAATCGGTGGTGTC
>CANHCM010000051.1 GCA_947459155.1 Bacteroidota bacterium
TGGCAAAACCTATCCACTTCCGGGACCATTCCTGGTGTTGGCCACGCAAAATCCGATTGAACAAGAAGGCACCTACCGATTGCCGGAAGCCCAACTCGACCGCTTTTTGTTCCGTGTTTTACTCACTTATCCGGGACTTCAGGAGGAGCAGCAAATTCTTAAACGTTTTAGGGATGACTTCAGCAACCGACTCTTTGAACAGGTGCAATCGATACTGAAGGCCGAAGATATTCTGCGTTTGCGCGCCTTGGTGGAACAGGTTCACATTAAAGATGAACTGTTGGATTACATCGCGGCCATTGTATATAAAACCAGGAACGACAGCGACTTGTATCTTGGCGCTTCGCCAAGGGCTTCGTTAGCCATTTTACGGGCAGCTAAGGCCACCGCAGCTATTGCAGGGCGCGATTTTGTGATTCCCGACGATATCCGTGAAGTGACGGTGCCGGTTTTGAACCACCGAATTCAGCTCTTGCCGGAGCGCGAAATGGAAGGTCTGCAAACCTCCGACGTTATTCGTAGAATTACCGAAAGCATTGAAGTACCGCGATGAAGCGTTTTCGCCACGGCTTATTTCCTAAATCGAGGCTGTTTGTTGTGGCCTTAGGCATTGCCGCTGGCTTTGTTGTGGCCTTCTTTGTACCTCAAATGCTGGTAGCGATGAAGCTGTTGCTGGCGGTTTTCCTCGGATTGATGCTCGTGGAAATCCTCCGTTTGTATGCGATGGGCCTCAGTCCCGAAGTCCGCAGAATTACGGCTCCGGTACTTTCACTGGGGAGTAAAAACCCGATTGTGATTGAGCTCCGAAACCGCAGTCAGGTTGCGTTCCGCGGGACCTTCATTGATGAATTGCCGGAGCAGCTCCAATTGCGCGATTTTCAAATTGCCTTCAGCTTGTCGGGCGGAGAAACCCAAAAGCTGGAATACATGCTCAGGCCGCTGATGCGGGGCGAATACCATTTTGGCGATCTGTTGTTGTTCATAGAAAGCCCTTGGCGGTTCTTCTCGAGAAGGGTGGTTATTCCGGCCGGCCAGATGGTTCCGGTTTACCCTTCGGTGATTGAGATGAAGCAATATGAGTTACGCACCTTTGCCTCATTATCGAACAGCCAGGGCATCAGAAAGCTGAGAAGGATTGGTCACTCGTATGAGTTTGAACAAATCAGAAACTATGTGCAGGGCGACGAGTACAGGAGCATCAACTGGAAGGCTACAGGACGCAGGGCCGAGCTGATGGTGAACCAGTTTACCGATGAGAAATCGCAGCAGATTTATTCGGCCATCGACGTGAGCCGGGTAATGCAGCTTCCGTTCAAAGGCCTGAGTTTGTTGGATTATGCCATCAATACCAGTCTGGTGATTTCGAACATTGCGCTAAGAAAGCAAGACAAGGCCGGGCTAATCCATTTCAATGCAAGAACGCTTAGGGTCATCCCCGCGGAGCGGGCCTACACCCAACTGCGCAAACTACTCGACGGCTTGTACAACCTGAAGGAAGACAACCTCGAAACCAATCTGGAGCTGCTGTACATGTCGCTCAGAAAGCAGGTTACCCAGCGCAGCCTCGTTTTTCTGTACACCAACTTTGAGAGCATGCCTGCACTGGAGCGCGCCTTGCCCTTGTTGAGACGCATGAACCTGCACCACCTGTTGGTTGTGATTGTATTTGAAAATGAGGAGATTAGTCAGCTTGCAGCCTCAGACCCCGCCAATTTGGAGGAAATTTACATTCAAACTGCGGCCAGAAAATACGTAACCACCAAACTGCAACTGGTGAATACACTACGGCAGCAAGGCATTCAGGCAATCTACACGAAACCCGACGATTTATCGACCCATACGGTGAACAAATACCTCGAGCTTAAATCGCGCGGAATGGTCTAAAACAGGCCCTTCCGCACGAGTTTAACACATTAGTCTCTCACCACAAAGGTGCTGGCGATGCGATCGTGGAGTGCTTGTTTGCGCTCGTCGAAAGCCGCCATGATGAAGCCGATGAATAAAATAAGTGTCGACAGTATTTTGCTGAAATAACGACCGGTAGCCTGGGCGAAACTGATGCCTTCGCCTTCTTTGTTCACAACCCTGATGCCCACGGCCATTTTACCCAAAGTAGCCTGGCGCGCCGAAGATTCCAAAATGGCGAAATAGAGCCATCCTGTAAGGGTTGAGATGAGCGATTGTTCACTGTCGGGTTCCGGACTAAAGGCAGGTTTTCCGAGGAGAATCGAGATAAATGCGTTTAGAATTGAAACCAGAATGGCATCGATAAAAATGGCGGCAAAACGAATCCAAAATCCGGCGTATTGTTTAGAAATGGATTTTCCAAGGTCTTTGTCGAGCGTAATTTCTTCCATAAGTTTAGTGAAATAGGTTGGGTGGTGAAAATAAGCAATTGAATTAAACCCAAAGTCTTTTTGCATGGAAAAAAACCTTGTCGGCACCTGCGTGTTTTTAGCCTTGTAAAGCCATTGTGCAGGACTAAAACTCTGTACCTTTGCGGCGGATTTTACATGATGAAACAAGAGGTCAACACCGGTGGTCTAATGCAAAATAGTTGGAAGCTATTGGGACTGTTATTGGTGCTGTATTCGCTCATTTGGGGAATGCTTGGACCTGTTCCTAAACTCTTTGTCCTCAACGAAACCATCCGCAACCTCTACTACCACGTGAGTATGTGGTTTGGCATGATGGCCATGATGGCCGTTTCGTTGTATCATTCAATCATGTATTTATCCAAGGGCCGCATCGAATCGGATTTTAAGGCGGAACAGTTTGCCCACACCGGAATTTTACTGGGGCTTTTGGGCATCACCACCGGAAGCCTCTGGGCACGCTTCACCTGGGGCGGCTGGTGGGTTAACGACCCTAAACTCAACGGGGCCGCCATTTCGCTGCTCATCTACTTCGCGTATGTAATCCTCAGAGGCTCGCTCGAAGAGGAACAAAAGCGCGGCCGTGTCGCAGCGGTGTACAACATTTTTGCCTTCGTTCTGCTCATGGTATTCCTGATGGTGTACCCAAGGCTCAACAATGTGGATTCGTTACACCCCGGCAATGGTGGAAATCCGGCCTTCTCCTCTTACGACTTAGACAGCGCCATGCGCCTGGTGTTTTACCCTGCCGTTTTGGGCTGGATTCTCATCGGCACCTGGGTGGCACTGCTTGGCTTTCGCGTTAAAATGCTCGACTATCGCCGGGCGCTCGAGTCTTACAACAGACCCGGTGAAAACTCTACAACCTTATGAAATTGCTCAGTGCCTTTTTGTTTTTCTGTTTGCTTTCAATGCCGCTACTGGCTAATACCCCGGCAGAGCCGGAGATGGCAGAAGCACTCCGGAGCAGCGGAAAAATTTATGTGGTGGTGCTCGTTATTGCCCTCGTATTTGTGGGCCTCGGCATCTACCTGTTTCGGCTCGACCGCAAAGTGAGCAAGCTGGAAAAAGAATCTCAATCCGATAAGTCATGAAAAAAGGTCATATCGTTGCCATCGTGATCATCGCCGTTGCCATCGGTATGATCATCTCTACTTTCCTCGATTCGAGCACCTACGCCACCTTCGAAGAGGCCATGGAGCAGCCCGGAAAAGAATTTCATGTTTCGGGCAAGCTGAATCTTCAAAAAGATATGGTGTACAATCCCGAACAAAATGCCAACCTCTTTAGTTTCTACCTCGTCGATAGTGAAGGGTTGGAAAAAAAAGTGATGTTTAACGGGTCGAAGCCTCAGGATTTTGAACGCTCTGAGTCGGTGGTGATCACCGGCAAAATGAAAGGTGATGCCTTTCTGGCCGACAAAATCCTGATGAAATGTCCCAGCAAATACAACGATGGCAAAGAAGGCCTGAAGGAATTCAAATCCGACCCTTCGGCTTCTCTTTAACCGCAACATATGGATATCGTTTATCAAGGAGAACACACCGGCTGGGGCACGCTGGGTAATCTGTTCACCGTACTTTCTTTCAGTGGCGCATTGCTCGCTGCTGTAGCCTACACTTTTGCACACCGCTATCGCGCCACCAGCGAAGAAGGTTCCTGGAAAAAGATAGCCAGAACGGGCTATTACCTGCACTCGGTATCGGTGCTTGGAATCATCGGAGTGCTGTTTTACCTGTTGTTCAACCATTATTTCGAATTCCATTACGTATGGCAGCATTCCAATACCGCCATGCCCATGCAGTACATCTTAAGCTGCTTTTGGGAAGGACAGGAAGGAAGCTTTCTATTGTGGACCTTCTGGAATATGGTGTTGGGGCACATCCTGATGCGCAGCGCCCGCGAATGGGAATTCACCACCATGGCCATTGTGGCCGTTGTGCAGGCTTTTCTGGCCTCCATGCTGTTGGGCGTTTACATTGGCGATGTACACATTGGCTCAAACCCCTTCCTGCTGCTGCGCGAACACCCCGATTTCCGCGATTTGCCCTTCGTTCAGCAAGCCGATTACCTGAAAAACCTCGACGGTCGAGGCTTGAATCCGCTCCTCCAAAACTGGTGGATGACCATTCACCCACCTACACTATTCCTCGGCTTTTCGGCCACCCTCTTCCCGTTTGCCTACGCCGTGGCAGGCATCTGGAGAGCCGAATTGCGCAGCTGGATTAAACCTGCACTCCCCTGGACCTTCTTCGGAATTTCCATCTTAGGAACCGGCATTCTCATGGGTGGAGCCTGGGCTTACGAAGCCCTGAGCTTCGGCGGTTTCTGGGCCTGGGACCCTGTAGAAAATGCTTCCCTCGTGCCCTGGCTTACTCTGGTAGCCGGCGGACACGTAATGCTCGTGAATCAACGCAACGGGCAATCGCTCATTACCGCGATATTCCTCATTTTCATCAGCTTCATCCTGATCCTCTACTCTACCTTCCTAACCCGCAGTGGAATTTTGGGAGAGTCGTCGGTGCATGCCTTTACCGACCTCGGCATGAGCGGTCAGTTACTCATCTATCTGCTCTTTTTCGTTTGGCTGCCCAGCGCCTTCGTGTTGCGCAACAAAGCCTTAATCATCTGGTTGGCCATTTCAGGCTCCCTGTTAGTCATCAGCCTCAGCTCCGGATTCATGAAACTGGTCACCTTCGCATTCCTGGCCGTTTCGCTGTACATCATGCTCAACGGTCTGCGAAAAATGCTCACGGCAGTCGAAGGTCCTGAACAAGAAGAAAACATCAGCTCACGTGAATTCTGGATGTTCGTTGGCGCTCTGGTACTGCTCATCTCAGCCTTCCAGATTACCTTCAGCACCTCAACACCGGTCATCAATAAGTTCCTCGCGGGTAACCTGGCAAGCCTCTTTTCGTGGCTTAACGACCTGATTCCCAACGAATTGTTCGCCAAGCTGTCGGAAGCGAAACTGGCTCCACAACAGGATGTCATCAAACACTACAACGCCTGGCAAATCCCCTTCGCCATTGTTACCGGCTTACTCATGGGCTCTGGGCAATTTTTGAGATACAAGCAAACACCGCGTGCTGAGCTGATTCGCCGCTTGGGCGTGGTTACCGCAGTTAGCCTCATTTTAACCGGTATCTGTGGTGCCCTGCTGGAGATTAAGGAAATCATGCTGGTGATGCTTCTGTTCGCCAGCTTCTTCGCGGTGGCCGGAAATGCTCAGTTCCTCTTTACCGTACTCAAAGGAAAACTACCCAAGGCCGGACCTTCAATCGCTCACATCGGCTTCGGCTTAATCTTACTTGGAGCCCTGATTTCGGCCGGAAAGAAGCAATTCATCTCCCGCAATGTGAGTCCATTCGATTTGGGTAAAGATTTCCCCAACAACGAAAACATTCTTCTGGCCCGAAACGACACCGTTAAAATGGGCGATTATCTGGTGAGTTATCGCGGTGACTCAACGGCTGGCATCAACATTTACTACAAGGTAGATTACCTGCAAACCGGCGAAGACGGAAAGCCTAAAAAAGTATTCAGCCTGAATCCATTCATACAAACAAACCCCCGAATGGGCAATGTGGCTGAGCCGGCTACGAAGCATTATCTGCACAAAGACATCTTCACCCACGTTACCTACGCCAAGGTGGAAACGCCCGAAGAAAAGCGCAAGGCCGAATCGGGATGGCAGGAGCCTACCGACCACGAGCTGCGCGTGGGCGACACGGTCTTTACCTCTAACGCGATGGTCATCCTTACCGGCATCAATAAAAACATCGATGCGGCGCGTTACGGAACACAACAAGGCGACATTGCCGTTGGTGCCGAACTCAAGGTGCTCGGAGTCGACAATGAGGCCTCTATGGTGATGCCGGTTTACATGATTCGTGGCTTTAGCACTGCAACGGTGGATACCGTTCTCGAGCGTAAAGGACTGGCGTTCAGCCTTTGGAAGATTGATCCCGAAAAGGAGCGCTTCCACATCCGCATCCGTGAAAAAACCTCAAATGCTGCCGATTTTATCATCCTGAAAGCCATCATTTTCCCGGGCATCAACATCTTGTGGCTGGGTTGCGTTTTGATGGGAATCGGCACCGGTATGGCGGTTTGGGTGAGGGTTCGACAACAATACCGCAAACGTGCTGAGGCCTAAGCGAATCGTTGTTGTAGGCAGCGGACGACTGGCCGAAGCCTTGCTTTCCAGTCCCGCCTTGGCTCACCACAGGCATGTAGAGCTCGCCGCCAGAAATCGCGAGCGCCTCGAGCAACTCAGAGCGGAATACCACTGTTTACCTTACGATGCGAACGATACCCATGAAGCCGTAGTATTGCTTTGCGTGAATGACGGAGCTTTAGCCGAAACGGCCTCCGCCTTCGGCCATATTGCAAAGGTCATGGTGCACTTTTCCGGTACATCGGCCTTGATTGAAGCTGAGCGTTTCGACAGTGCTGTGATGTGGCCCGTACACTCATTTGGAGAAATCGAAAAACCCAGCTGGACGCAGATTCCCTGGATCACCGAACACCGCGGAACCGAAGCCGGGCTGTTTGTGGCCGATTTTCTGGCTGCGCTGGGATGCACCTCCGTGGAGCTCAATGTTCAACAACGCCGCGAACTGCATCTGGCCGCCGTGGTGATGAACAATTTTAGCAACCACCTCGCCACCCTAGCTTTTGAATGGTGTGCCAAGCAAGGTCTTCCTCCAACAGCACTCCAGCATTTGGCCGAGCAAACCTTCAGCCGACTGCGCTTTACCGCCCCCGAAGCCGCACAAACCGGTCCTGCCCGCCGCGGCGATACCTCAACGCTCGAGCAGCACCTCAATATGCTCAACGAAAATCCGCAACTGCGGGAAATTTATCAGATGTTCAGTAAACAGATTGCTGAACGCTATCTTTGAGCCATGCCAGCTCTCTTTCGACTCGTTCGACTTCCCAACCTGATCATCATCGCGCTCACCATGCTGGCCGTGCGCTATGGCCTCATCGAAACCCTCTGGCGAAAAGCCATTTCCGACTTCCTCGAATCGGGCTTCCTGCCGCAGGGCTTTGGGCTGCACATGAGTACGCTGCATTTTACCTTGCTGCTCATTTCAACCTTGTGCATTGCAGCGGCCGGCTACATCATCAACGATTATTTCGACACCAAAACCGACCGCATCAACAAGCCCGAGCGGGTTGTGGTAGGCCGCAGCATTTCGAGGCGCGTGGCCATCGGACTACACATCGTATTGAGCAGCATTGGATTCCTGCTGGCAGCCTGGGTTTGTTACCGACTGTTCGCCCTGAAACTGCTGTTGTTCCAGATCCTCAGCATCGGCGCCCTGTGGATTTATTCGGCCTACCTCAAAAAACAAATGCTCTCCGGGAATATTCTCATTGCCCTGTTGGCCGCCTTGGTGCCAATCATGACCGGAGTGTATGAATTTGCCGCCGGCAGCCTGCTTTCGCTCGAAATCATGAACGTAACGCTCGACGAATCGGGCAGCAAACTGCTGAAAACAGGCGCCATTCTCGTGATTGGATATGCTTTGTTCGCCTTTTTGTCGAACCTGATTCGCGAACTGGTAAAAGACCTCGAAGACCTCGAAGGCGATTTGGAAGATGGCTGCCGAACCCTCCCTGTGGTGGTTGGCGAAACGCAGGCCCGCTACCTGGCAATGGGCATTGCGGTGTTTACCCTGATGATGCTCGCGCTCATCATGAAGTACCTGTGGCAATTCGAGCTTAACGGACTTGTGATTTATCTCGCTGTAGGAGTGCAAATTCCAATGCTCATGCTCATCCACAGATTGTGGAACGCCCGCGAGAAAAGCGACTACACCAGAGCCTCGCTGTTGGCTAAAATTTCGATTGTTACCGGCGTTTTATCGATGGTAGTCTTCCGCTTCCTGTATTAAACCTCAATTTTTATGTTGTATTCGCGCCTCATTCTGGCTTCCGGCTCACCGCGCCGCAAAGAGCTGCTTGCACAGTTAGGCTTCACCTTCGAAGTGCGCTCACTCGCGGCCGATGAGTCATTCCCCGACACACTGCGCGGTCAGGAAATTTCAGAGTACATCTGCGCCACCAAGGCCAGGGCTATTGCGCCTTCCCTGTCGGGGGATGACCTTGCGTTAACGGCCGACACCGTGGTTTGCCTCAACGATCTGGTTCTCAATAAAGCTTCCGATGCCGAAGAGGCCGCCCAAATGCTGAGGATGCTCTCCGGAAAAACACATGAGGTCATCACCTCATTCGCCTTAGTAAGCCAAAGCGAAACACACATAGTAAGCGATATTACCAAAGTGCATTTTCTTCCGCTACGCGAGGATGACATTGCGAATTACATCCGCAGCTGCAAACCCTTCGACAAGGCAGGCGCTTATGGAATTCAGGAGTGGATTGGCCTTTCGGCCGTGGAACGCATTGAAGGCTCGTTCTACACCGTGATGGGCCTACCTACTCACAAGGTGTATCCTATGTTGAAAGAACGACTTCGCAATCCGAAATAATCATTACATTGTTGAGCGAATGAATGGCCAAACATGAAATACTTTACTCTACCGCTACTGCTTCTTTCTTTAATCTCATTTCAGGCTGGCGCACAATCCAATGCCTTTTGCGCTGAGGCCATCCGCATTTGCCCCGAAAACCCAGTGGCCTACGAGGTAACAACCGAAAACGGCGCCGCCGAAGATGGTCCTTTCTATAGTTGTTTAGGTGCTACGCCAAACCCATCGTGGTATTATTTCCAGGTTGGAAGCCCCGGAACCCACGAGCTGGAGCTTAGCAATTCGCTCGACGAAGACCTCGACTTCATGCTTTGGGGGCCTTTTTGGGAAGAGAACAACTGGTGCGATTCGCTCACTGAAGCAAAGGTTGCCGATTGCAGTTATGCCGCTGGAAATAACGAAACCATTTCGTTTACCTCCACCCTCGCAAATGCCTATTATGTTTTGGTGATCACCAATTATTCCAACCAAGCTCTCGTAGCCACGCTCGAAAGAGTAAGCGGAACAGGCACTTACGATTGCACCTCGAATGCGCCTTGCCAAATCAGCCTGTTTACCGCGGAGCCCAGCTTCTGCAATGAGCTAACCAACCAATATGAGATCAATGGAACTTTGTGGACATTCAACGCGCCGCAAAACAACAATCTAATCATTGGAGTGGGCGAAAACACCATCAGCATTGCCCCTCCGTTTATCAATCCGGTTGAGTTTACCCTGCAAGGATTGCCGGCCGATGGACAAGCCTTTACACTGAGCGCCTTCTTTGCCGCCGATACCGACTGTAGTGCCGAACTAAACCTCACAGCTCCCGAAGGCTGCATTTCATGTAACTTACAAATAACCGGAGCCACCGAAGTTTGTGAAGGTGCCACACTGTCACTCAGCACCAACATGCCCCCGAACAGCCAGTTTTCATGGTTGGGACCCGACAATTTCAGCAGCGGAGCTTCCGCCCTGCAAATTGAGAACTTCGACACGACTAACGCCGGCACCTACACCTTACTGGTGGTGGGTGAAAATTGCGCCGAAAGCGCCGAAATCTCCATAACAACGCTGCCCAGTCCGCTTGCTGCAATTTCACAACCCGACACCTCCATCTGCGAAGGCGATGATTTATCGCTATCGGCTGTGGTTGAAGAGGGTTTAACCGCAAACTGGACCGGCCCCAATGGATTTTTATCGACCGGCAACAGCTTTACTTTGAACGACGTAGGGGTGCTGCAAGCGGGCATTTACAGCATGGAGGTGAGCTCTGCGTTCTGCTCAACCATCGATCTTGTGGAGGTTGAGGTTTATCCCACTCCGGTTTTCACCTTACTCACCGATCCGGTGGTAAATCCACAGCAAGGAAGCAGCTTACTCATTGCGCAGGGTGAAGAAGGCCTCACCTATTCCTGGACCTTCTCAGGTTTGGGTAGCCTGATTGAAAACGTTCTGTACTCCAGCGACCGCGACAGCGCCGTAGTTTTTTGGGCTGATCTCAGTGGAACAGTGTTAGTGGTCGTTACTGCGACCAACGAAATCGGGTGTTCCTCAGAAACCACCGTGCGAGCCATAGAACTCGACCTAAGCGCATCTACGGGTACCGTGACCAAAGCAGAAGCGGCTGTTTTCCCGAACCCGGCAAGCTCCACCATCGCGTTCAAAGGCTTGAACAACAGCGCTCAACTTCGTTTGTACGACAGTTCCGGCCGACTTGTACACGAGCAGAAGATTGACAATGAGCAGCCCATCTCCGTAGAACAATTTCCCAATGGCTTTTACATCTATCAATTAGATGGCAATTCTGTGAGAAGCCGCGGTAAGCTCATGCTGTCGAAAGGCCTGTAAAATAGCGCCTTGCAACTTTTCAACGCTAAGGTCATCCGCCTTGGCGCAGAATTGAAAAATTAAAGGCCGAAACGAAGCAACATGATGCATCGAAACAGTTGCCAAAAGGTGTAATTGATCGGTTTGATTTTACTACTTTTGCCACTCAATTTCTCAGCCATGCTAAAGCATTTCACAACATATCTCATTCCTCTCGCAGCACTTGTTTTTGTAAGCTCATGTGACGAAAAGAAAAGCGGAAATATCACCCCCGACATGGTGAACAATTCCGCTTCTGCCGACGGAAAATCGGATACACCCATTTCGACCATTAAATTCGAGGCCGACACATTCAATTTCGGTGAAGTAATTGAGGGTGAGCGCGTTTCACACTCGTTTCAGTTTACCAACACCGGCAAAAACAACTTGGTAATTACCAATGCAGCAGGCTCTTGCGGCTGTACAGTTCCTGAATGGCCCAAAGCTCCAATTCCTCCAAATGGCAAAGGCTCTATCGACGTGGTTTTCAACTCCGAAGGTCGCCCGGGCGTGGCCAACAAAACGGTTACTGTTTACGCCAACACCGAACCTGCAACCTATAAACTCTTTGTAAAGGGCAATGTAAAGCCCCAGGCAAAATAATTCCTCTTCATGATGAACTCTGCAACACTTTTAATGGCCGGCGGTCAAGGTCAAAACGGACTCGCCTCGCTGCTGCCAATGGTTTTAATTATCGTGGTATTCTATTTCTTCATGATTCGTCCCCAAATGAAGAAAGCCAAGGAAGCCAAACAATTTAGAGAGGGCCTTAAGAAAGGCGACCGCATTATCACCATCGGCGGGCTTCACGGCAAGATTGCCGAAATCGCCGAAACCACCTTTTTGATTGAAACCGAAGGTGGCGGAAAAATCCGCATCGAGAAATCGGCTGTTTCGCCGAATGGCGTGCCTGCCGAAGGACTCCAAGCTGCAAAATAAATCCGCATGGCCCGGACGAAATCGAGCTCGGCTTGGCGTTCGGCACGCATTACCAGACGGAAAATTCTGGTTTTTCTGGTTTGCCTTTTTACAGCCTCTATACTCTGGATATTGATGGCCTTTAACGGGTTTTACACCACGTCGATCGTGGTGCCCGTGAAGTATACCAATATGCCGGAGTCGAATGTGATGCTCGAAAATCTGCCGCAGGAGGCAGAACTCGAAATCAGCGGTTCGGGTTACCACCTGTTGGGCTATACACTACGTCCCGACAAGGCGGAGCTGGTGCTCGATGGAGCATACATTCGCTCCCAGCAGCGCGAAGGCCAACTTCATTTCTTCCTCACCACCCGACACGGAGTCGACTATTTCAATCGCTTACACTCCGACATCAACGCCTTGTATATTCGTCCGGATACGATCCATTTCAACTTCTTCCGAAAAGCCTACAAAAAGGTTCCGGTGAAGTTGAAATCGTATTTAAGCTTCGACCGCGACTACGGTTTAACCGACAGCTTGCGTTGCCAGCCCGAAAGTGTAACCGTAACCGCTCCAATCGAAGCCTTGAGCCGCATCAAAGTCATCGAAACTGCACCTCTGGTTCACCGAAACCTTAACAAAGACGCCACTTTTCCGCTGAAACTCGTGAGGCCTTCCTCGGAGGTCAACCTCAACCCCGAACAAGTGAACATCGAAGTTTCGGTTGGACGATTCACCGAAGGTCGTTTCAACATTCCGGTGAGCCTACCCGATTCGCTCCAATCGAAAATTAGGCTCTTTCCGGTCCAGGTGGTGAGGCTCTCGTACGAAGTGTCGTTGAAAGACTATGCCCGCATTAAGCCCTCAGACTTTGTTGTATCGGTGGTTCCTTCCCTGCCCGGAAGCCAGGCAGGAAGCCGAATTCCACTGCGCCTGATTCGTTCGCCCAAAGGAGTGAGAAAAGTGCGACTGGAGCCGGAATCGCTTGAGTTCATTTATTTGAGGAATTAGAGCATACTGAAAAAGTCAGACCGCGGAGCAGCATCGCTAGATAAATGCATCAGATGCAAGGCGACAAGGCGAAGCTGTATACGAATACTGCGAGCCGTGGGCAACGAAGCAGATGATGTATTTCTGGCTAACGAAATATTTTTGCGTTTGAAAAATCATCCGCACAGATATTGAGAAAATAGGGCTCAAAACCTTGCATTTGAATGGGGTCAAACAGTAATTAATACAATTACAACAAATTCATTGAGTGTTTTTCAGCAGGCCCGAATTAGAGGCCAATCATTTCCTACCTTCGAAAGCATGTTAAAAATCGGACTCACGGGTGGAATTGGCTCCGGAAAGAGCACTGTGGCCCGCCTGTTCGGCATGTTGGGGGTTCCAGTTTTTGAATCTGACCTCGAAGCCCGCAAGTGCATGGCTGAGCCCGCAGTACAGGCGAAGCTAATCGGCCTTTTCGGTGAAACGATTCTTCTAGAAACCGGTGAAATCGACCGACGAAAGCTGGCTTCGCTGGTGTTCTCCAATGCGTCGAAACTCCGCGAACTGAATGCCGTCATCCATCCCGCCGTAGGCGAACGCTTTAAAAATTGGTGCACCGAACAACAGGCACCCTATGTGATTAAAGAGGCCGCCATTGTATTTGAACATGGCTTGGAAAAACAGCTCGATGGGGTAATTGCCGTGTACTCGCCTGATTCAGTGCGCATTCCAAGAGCTGCGAAACGCCTTCAACTGAGCGTCGCAGAAATTGAACAGCGCATCGCGAACCAAATGCCTCAGGAAGAGGTTCGTAGGCGCGCCAATTGGCTGATTTTCAACGACGAAAAGCAAATGGTTATTCCACAGGTTATCGAACTTCACCAGCAACTGCTCACCCGCGCCCATGAAACTGCTTAGCGACCGCCAGATTAGACTTTGCGACCAGTATACCATTGAACAGGAAGGAATTACATCGGTCGAACTGATGGAAAGAGCGGCCAAATCCTGTTACCAATGGATGCAGAACCACCTGCCTTTGGCCCATGAAATCGTGGTGATTTGCGGCGCCGGAAACAATGGCGGCGATGGTTTGGCGCTGGCGCGATTGCTCCACCAAAATGGTTCGAGTGTGCGGGTTTTGCTCGTAGAAGCAGAACGTTATTCGAACGACAATCAGCTCAATCAACAACGATTGCGCGAAATCAACCTCAATCCGGAAAAGGCCGAAGCTACCGCGATTGCGGCCATTGCCCCGGGCTCACTTATCGTAGATGCTTTGCTGGGCACCGGATTTACAGCGCCCTTGCGTTCCGAAATAGAAGGCTTGATCGAAGCGGCCTCCGCTCGCCGCGATTGCTTAAAATTAAGCCTCGATCTGCCCTCGGGTTTTTCCGGCGAAGTGCCTGTATCCTTTGCCTTTCAGGCCGATTTAACCTTGTGCTTCCAACGCCCTCGAATACAGTTTTTCTTCGCCGAGAATGAGCCCTATCTCGGGCATTGGGAGCTCCTCGATATCGGACTTCAACTTCCTGACTTTGAAGCGGATGTCATCAACCAAGAGCCACTTCAGCTTCAAAATGCACACTTCGTGAGCCTCAAAGAGGTTCGACAACTGCTCAGAAAGCCCTCGCGTTTTGCGCACA
>CANHCM010000052.1 GCA_947459155.1 Bacteroidota bacterium
ACCGAGGCCTGCGACTGTGCCGCCCGGGTCATCAGGCTTTGCCGCACCAATGCAGGCCTTTGTGCAACGCCAATGCTCTGTTCGGCGATTTGTGCGCGCACGGCGCTGATGGCCTCATCGTTTCTTAGAAACAGGTAAACCGACTTTGTGCGGCCGGGCGCCTGAACCGAAAAAGCCTGAGCAACACGCTCACTAACAGTGCTTTGAGCACTCAGCGAGCCAAAAACGAACAGGGCAAGAAGTAGAAGTGTGTTTCTCATGATTGAAGCGGACTATCGGGCGTTTGAGCGGAGTAAGTTGCGAAGATCGTCCTGGAACGACATAGCATTAAGGCCAAGATTCATGAGGAAATCGTTGTCGATACGATCAACCATTTTAAACGACTGTGCCAGAAGCTCTTCGCCGCTTTCGCTGAGAGCCAGTGTGCGCACGCGTGTATCGGTTTTGTTCTTTTTCCGACTCAGCAGGCCCTTTTTCTGAAGCGTTCGTAAAATCTTGGAAGTCATCATTTTGTCAATCCTCACATGCTTGGCCAAATCTTGCTGCGACACCACATTTTTCTGTGTACTTAAATAGGAAAGCGCGGCCAGCAACAGAAACTGTCCGTGCGTGATGCCTAAAGTGTCTAATCCGTTTTTGAGCTTGCGCTGCCAAAGCATAGAAACCTGCCACATGAGAAATCCGGCATTTTCTTCCGGATCGCTAAACGCATGACGGCTGTTTGTTGGTTTCTGCGTTTGAGTAGTATCGTTTACTTTCTTGGCCATGATGAGTTTGACTTAGCCTGCAATGATAGCGAAAAATCGCTGTTACCAAACAAGCGGTTGCTGATATTACTGAATGATTTTGGGGCCCGTGTAAAAATCACGGCCTCAGCTGCAAATTGGCGAAGACTTGCTTCTACCTTTGCAGATATGAAACTCTCGTTTTCGCTACTTATCTCTTTATTATTCATTGCATTAACGCTATTTCTTGGTTTTTTTTCCCCTTCGGGAGATGGCTATAGCCTTTCTGCTCAAGACCTTTTCCAAGCCATTGCCTTTGTGCTTCTGACTTCAACGGCCATTTTCGCGCTGAGGAGCTATTTCATCAAAGCACTTGGTGAGCGGGCCTCGGCCTGGGCCTTGCTGCTTTCGGCGGGCTCTGCCATTCCCGGTGCCTTGCTTGATGCAAAGCACCCTGAATTCAGTGTTGGTCTTTTAGGCACTGTCGTAGCCCTGTATGCGCTGGAACAGTTGCGCGAAACGCTCAGCTGGCCCTCCACCCTACTGTTTAATCTGGGCTTTTTCTTAGCCTTGTCGAGCACTCCGGCCAATGCATGGGTGCTCACCTTGTTATGGGTTTATCAACCCTGGAAAACCCAATCGAACAGTCCTTTACGAATTCGGGAAACACTTTTGATTCTTCCATTCGTCCTCCTGTTGCTCTCCCTGTTTATTCATATTCGACAAGGTTCCTTCGATAATTTCCTCCGCTTCGACCTGCGCAATCCGATTTATCTGCTTTTGAGCTACCACGAAGGACTTTTTCTGTACAACCCTTTGTTATTGTTGGCTTCCCTGTTATTTCTGCCCTTCTGGAATGGCCACCGGCGCGAAGGACTGGCCTACTTTCTCTCCGGAGTAACCTTGCTGCTTTGCTTTATGGCCGGCATTACCAGTCTGCCCGAAGGTGCTTACCCCGCCGCCGCTGTTGCCGGAATCATACCGCTCGCCCTGGTTTTGGTGGTTAAAGCAACGCGTGTTTGGGGCACAGAGCGCTATAGTGTTGCAGTGCCGTTGCTTTTGCTCACGCTGATCTTTAGCCTGCTTCCCATGCCGGCACTTTGGAAATGGCATCACGAACACCTGAACTTTCATCAAGTCAATCGCGACAGTTTCCGGAACCTTTATACCTCGCTAACAGCCTCGCGCTTTACACCGCAACAGCAAGCAACAGAAGATACCCGACACCGGATTAGCTATGTGCTTGAAAAACACAGCTTCGAAAATGAAACCGATTACATTTTGCGCAACGACAGCAACGCCTGGTACCGCATGAATGCCGATGTTGAGTTCGCCTTTAGTCGTAAACAACCCATGCAAGAACTTCGCGCGGGACTCTCCACGCTGATGCACTACCGCTTCCGTTACCGCCTCGTGGAAGGCCCATGCAGCAATCCGCCACTTTTCGTGGTTACACTCGAAAATCCGGAGGGAACGCGCAATTACACCACCGAAAAACTCGTCTTTCGCTCCGATCAGCAATGGCAATGGGTGGAGCTAACCTACGTTTTGCCGGAAGAAGATTTTAGCAAGGATATTCTGGCCTCTTATTTTTGGAATCCCGGCCAGTGTTTTTTAGAGGTGGATGACCTCAGTTACAGCAAAACACAATTCACCGAAAGTGAAGCTTCCTCAGGACTTTTTCCTTTTTAAAGCGGTTTTGAGCATGAACTGCTGGTTTTGAAAAAGGATCGGAAAGAAACTAAATGCTGGAGGTTTGGCGCGAAAATGAATGTTGTTGTGTTAAACTTAGGCTTTAGTAGACTTTGAAATTAACGCTCAATTTAACTCATGAAATCTTACCAGGTAGATATCTTGAATCCTAAAGCACTAACGTTGTTGAGGAATTTAGCTGATTTAAAGTTCATTTCCCTCAAGAAAAAAGAAGATCATCTTCAAAGTGTACTCAAGAAATTGAGAAAAAAGGCCTCAATAAATCCTCCTTCCCTGGAAGAAATTACAAAAGAGGTTGAATTTATTAGAGCCAAAAGAAATGTCCGTCTAAAACGATAGGATCATCATTGGCACCAATCTTTGAATTAGCTTGATTTTATCAGGTTAATTTATAAAGCTTGAAAACGTTATCCATGACGGTTCAAGTGTTTCACTTTTCCGTATTGAATTGCTCTAAGAGCTCACTGATGTTGAGATTCGGCCCAAATTTAAATAGTATTTTCCCATCGAAGATTCAATAAACCTTCTCTATCAGCTCACGAAAATTTTAATCATCGCAGAATACCCGAAAATGATTAATTGATTGCCCGCTAATCTATATTTTCAGAGGCTCAATAAAGTGAAAGATGACATTACCCGCAATTTGGAGCTTCAAAGGCAATCTGAAAGTTCAGTGATTTTATGACAATTATTTCGCCGAACTCCAATACTCACCAACGCGCTTTCGAACGTCGGTAAGGAAAGTTCATTCTGAATTTCTCATTCTGAATGAGCCCCTCGATGTAGGCCTCCAGCGAATCTGCGCCGCTTTGGCGATACACGATTTGTTGGGGAAAATCATGCTCAGGATTTTCAAAGATGATCTCTCCCCCGCTCCAATTGGTGCAGGTGAAGCGAACAGCTTTGTTTGGATCGGAATCAGCTCCTGAAACAGTGTAGTAGACGGCCTCAGCCGAAGCGCTGAGTGTGATCCGCTCCTTAAATAGCGTATCGTTGCCCAATATGTTCAAGCCCAAACCCCGAAAAAGTCCGGGCGATTCGGCCCGCCAACATTCACGGTAAAGGGTATCGCCTTTATAAAACTCCCAGCAGCCAAGCCACGACTGAAAAACTTGGGGTATCTGCGCTTGAGCTGCGGTGCTGAGGGCAAAAAACAGGACTACGGTTTTAATCGACATTGGTCAAAAGTAGCCAATTGCACGAAGCTTTGTTTATTTTAGCCCCATGTCGAAACTAACTCTCGAACAAACCATTGGCTACGTGCGCCAGTTTCACGAGGCTTTTGGATTACCCGCGCGACATGCGCCAACGGCTGAGCTTTCAGAAAAAGAAATTCAACTGCGCTTTAACCTGCTTAAGGAGGAAAACGAAGAATACCTCGAGGCTGCGCAAAAAGGCGATCTGGTAGAAATTGCCGATGCCTTGGGCGATTTGCTGTATATCCTTTGCGGCACCATCAATGCGCATGGATTGCAGCACAAGATCGCAGAGGTCTTTGAAGAAATCCAACGCTCCAACATGAGCAAACTCGATGAAGATGGAAAACCCATTTATCGGGAAGATGGAAAAGTGATGAAAAGCAATCGCTATTTCAAGCCCGACATTCAGTCGATACTCGAAGACAAAGCCTAAGACTGAATTTCACCTCACATGCCGAAATTCGAAAACATTAAAGGTCTAAAAGGACGAATCATTGCGTTCCTGAAAAGTCTTATTCTGGCAGGCCGGAACATCGCTCCGATACTCGTACGAAAAGCTCCCTGGATATTTCTGGTATTGTACGCCTCGATTTCCTGGGTCAACCATTTCGTGTTCCGCACCTATGCACTCGATTTGGGAGCATACACTAACGCATTGTGGGATTACGCCCATTTTCAACCCAATGACAGTTTGGCCTTCAAGGCTGAGCCTGAAAATCTGCTATCGGACCACTTCGATTTGTACTTGCCCTTGTTTTCGCCTTTCATCTGGATTTTTGGCACTTACACCTTGCTGGTTATTCAAGTGTCGTTTGTGGTTTGGGCCGGCATCATGGTTAAAAAACTACTGTCGTACCGCGGTCTTGGCGAAAAGATGAGCCTTGGAGGAATGTGGTTGTTTTATCTGTTCTTCGGAATTTATTCGGCCATCAGTTTCGATTATCACAGCAATGTAATTGCCGCCTGCGCGCTACCGGCATTTCTGTTAGCCTTGCACCAAAAACGCATGGCACTCGCCTGGGCATGGCTTCTATTCATCATTGTTGGAAAGGAAAACATGAGTTTGTGGATGATTTTTGTGTGTTTCGGACTCATGGTCGAGTTCTACCGAACCAAACGCACGCTTCTCCACTTGGGATTGATGTCGTTCACTGCAGCTTCGGCCTTCGTTCTCATTACCGGAATGATCATGCCGGCGCTTTCAAAGACCGGTGCTTATCCGCATTTCCACTACACGGTGCTCGGAAAGTCATCCGGCGAAGCCTTGCAATTTATCTTCACACACCCGCTCGAAACCCTCTCACTGTTCTTCGCCAACCACAGTAATAACCCGGAAGCGGACTGTGTAAAACCGGAATTTATTACCCTGCTTTGTTTGGCCGGATTGCCTTTGTTGCTGCGGCGACCAGGCTTTCTGATTATGATGGTTCCGCTCTTTTTCCAGAAGTTTTTCCACAACGACCCGCTCAAATGGGGAATCTACGTTCAATATGCGGTTGAATTCGCGCCAATCATGGCCATTGGTGTGAGCGAAGTTGTGGCCACACTGAGAAAACCTGCATTAAAATTTAGTGTGTTAGGATTGTGTTTGGCAGGCAGTGCCGTTGGAGTTGTTCACCTGATGCAGCCCACTTGTCTGTGGGAAGAAAAAAATCGCATTCGGTTTTACAGCGAACACCACTATAAAAGACATTATCCAACGGCGCTGGTAAAGGAACAACTCGACCGCATTCCCGCCGAAGCCATTGTTTCTACGCAATCGCCCTTACAGCCCTACCTTTCGTTGCGCGATAAGGTTTATCACTTTCCGGTAATCAACGATGCCGAATATATCGTGATTTCCACGTATGAAAGTCCATGGCCTGTAAGCCCGGAAGAATTGCGGGAATGGGTGCGCAAGCTCGACCATTCACCGGATTGGGAAAAGGTGGCCACACAGTCGTGGGTGCGGATTTATAAGCGGAAAAAGTAAGCTAACCCATAAACTTCAGCTCAACAGTAACGATGCAAGTTGCTTTGAGGGAGCGGCACTTAACATTGGCGCATAGATTATCCATCAATGAAATTCCATTGTCGCATTGGTTGAGTAAAAATCACATTAAAGCATACTGCGGTTTCTCAAATGGCTTGCTGATGCGCGATTTCCCGTAAGGTCATCCCGCGAACGCGGAAAACAAAAACAACAGCACAGAGTATGCGGTAAGCAGCAAAACCTATCGCCCTTTTGACCATATTTGCGGGCAACTCCCAAAACTGCAAACCAAGTTTATGTCACAATCGCTCGAATTCAATAAGAACGAAGACAAAATGCGCCTGCTCACCTCGGCCATGAACCAAAAGCTGCAAGTGATCATGCAAGGCGGCGGAAAAAGCCGTATCGAAAAAGAGCATGCCCGCGGCAAGATGACTGCCCGAGAACGTGTGAGTTACCTGCTCGACAAGGACATGCCCAGCTTTGAAATTGGCGCCTTTGCCGGGTTTGAGATGTACAAGGAACATGGCGGTTGTCCGGCCGGTGGCGTGGTAGTGGTGATGGGCTACATCCACAAACGCCTCTGCATTGTGGTCGCCAACGATGCTACTGTGAAGGCCGGTGCCTGGTTTCCGATTACCGGAAAGAAAAATCTCCGTGCGCAGGAAATTGCCATGGAAAACCACATACCGATTATCTATCTCGTCGACAGTGCCGGAGTTTACCTGCCCATGCAGGATGAGATTTTCCCTGATAAAGAACACTTCGGTCGTATTTTCAGAAATAACGCCATTATGTCGTCGATGGGCATTCTGCAAATCGCCGCGGTGATGGGCTCTTGTGTGGCCGGTGGCGCCTATCTGCCCATCATGAGCGACGAAGCCCTGATTGTAAAAGAAACAGGAACGATTTTCCTCGCAGGCTCATACCTGGTAAAAGCGGCTATCGGTGAGGACATCGACAACGAGACCCTCGGCGGCGCCACAACACACTGCGAAATTTCGGGCGTTACCGACTATAAATGCGATAACGACGCCGATGCCCTCAACCGCATCAGAAACATTATGCATAAGGTGGGAGCGCCCAACACCGCCGGCTTCGACCGCGTTGCCCCTGCCCCACCAGCCAAAGAGGCCCAGGAAATTTACGGGATCATGCCCGAAACCCGCGATAAGCCTTATGATGTGATGGAAATTATCGAGAGGCTGGTCGACAATTCAGACTTTGAAGCCTACAAAGACAAATACGGACAAAGCATTGTTTGCGGATTGGCGCGGATTGATGGCTGGGCCGTTGGTATTGTAGCCAATCAGCGAAAAATTGTAAAAAGCAAAAAGGGTGAAATGCAGTTTGGCGGCGTGATTTACTCCGATTCGGCCGATAAAGCGGCGCGCTTCATCATGAACTGCAACCAAAAGAAAATTCCGCTGGTCTTTCTGCAGGATGTTACCGGCTTCATGGTGGGCTCACGCTCAGAACATGGCGGTATTATTAAAGATGGCGCCAAGATGGTGAATGCCATGGCCAACAGCGTAGTTCCGAAGTTTACAGTCGTGCTGGGCAATTCATACGGCGCCGGAAACTACGCCATGTGCGGCAAAGCCTACGACCCTCGCCTGATGCTGGCCTGGCCAACCGCGCAAATTGCCGTAATGGGCGGAGCTCAGGCCGCTAAAGTTTTGCTGCAAATTGAAGTAAGCGCCTTGAAAGCGAAAGGCAAGGAAATCACACCGGAAGATGAAAAAGCACTCTACGACAAGATTTTCTCACATTACGAGCAAACCACCTCGATTTACTACAGCGCCGCTCGTTTGGTGGTAGATGCCATCATCGATCCCATCGAGACCCGGAAAATCATTTCGATGGGCATCGAGGCCGCAAACCATGCGCCTATCGAAAAACGTTACAATACCGGTGTGCTGCAAGTTTGAGTCACCGGTTATTTGGAAGTACTTTATCAGTAAATTGCTGCTATGATTCGGACTGCTCTACTGACCTTGTTGCTCACGCTGACTTGCGGCTTATCCCAAGCCCAACAGCTTGACCCCGAGGTCTACTCCGATCGTAGCTGGAGAAAAAACCGAATCTACGGTGAGCTCATCGGCAGCACTTTTGGACTGGGAATTAACTATGAGCGCACCTTAGTTACCGATTCAAGCATCGAGTTAAATGCCCGAATTGGCGTGGGTTCCATCATCTTTGTGAGCGCAGTTCCATTGATCGGAGTAAACATGCTCCTCGGAAAAAACAAAAACCGCCTCGAAATCGGTGTCAACGGTATCCGAACCTATGCCTTCGGAATCATGGGTGGAGAATCAACCTACGTCTTTGTGAATCCGGTTATCGGTTACCGCTATCAAGGAAATGATGGATTTATCTTTCGCTTTACCTTCAGCCCAATGGTTGAAGCCTATGATCCGAACGATTGGGTAAGCAACGACCAACCATTCCTTCCATTGGCGGGAATTAGTCTGGGCTTTTCGTTTTAGTCCACAAACACCGACACATATCCACTCAGCGAGGTGTTTCCCGGAAACTCCAGCACATAGTAATACACGCCCGATTCCTGCGCCGACCAGCTGTTGTCGTAGGCCTCCGACCGATAAACCCGCTTTCCCCAGCGAGAATAAACACTCAGCCTGCTGCCTGGTGGCAAAAAGAGAATTTCGAAGGTATCGTTCAGGCCATCACCATTCGGACTAATGGCATTCGGTACCACGGGCGCGCAATCGCCGGTAAAATCGATCAAGGCAATCAAGGTGTCGAGCCCCACCGCACTCTTGGCTACCAGCTGAACCGGATACTTTCCCGGCCCTTCCACGCAAACCTCAAAAACAGTGTCGCTGCCGGTTTGCTCAAACGGGCCTTTGAAGGTCCAAAACAAAGAGTCGTAATATTGGCTACTGCTCTCAAACAACAGGCAAACACCGGGGCACTCGGTGGGTTTCGTGGTGGTTTTCCAGCTCGCCTTCGGCGGGATGACTTCACACACCGTATTCATGAAATACTGGGTACTGTTGAGGCTCAGGCTCGCCGAAAGCACTTGAGTTGCGGCTTGTTGCTTGTTCGAAAACAAGGTGGCAACCTCAATCTCCGCCGGGAATGCCGCAGGACTCCAGGCCGAGTTCAAACAGCCCGGATCGCCTTCCGAATCCATCTTGAGCAGGCCAATGTCTCGGCTACCGTTGAAAAACGTGAAGTCACCACTAAGCACCCAGCCCCCATCGCCGGAGGCTTGTATCGACGAGGGGTAATTGGTGAATGGGTTTCCCCAGTCGAGCTTTCGCGTTTGCAGGGCCAAGCCTGATGGCTCGAAGAGTCCCCATACAATATCGCGATCGTCGAAACTACCGGCATCGCCTGCAATCCTGAACCGGGCTCCATCTCTCACAATGCTGCGAAAGCGTTCATCCTGACCGGCATCGAAATGCGCCGTATGGCGAAGGTTTCCGTTTTCAGCCCTCACTCCCGCCCACCAGCCGTTCCATTCCGAGCCCTGAAAATAGCTGTAGCCGCAAAACACCGGATTCCCCAAGCCATCCACACTGAGGTCGCTGAGCTCATCATCGTAAAATGTGCCGTAATACTGCTGCCACTCGATGTCCCAATCGCTGTTCAGCTTTATCACAAAGGCATCCTGAAAGAATCCGGTCATCTTGGCGTAGCCACCCAGGAAAATGCTTCCCTGAATGCCCATGGAAAGGGCGCTGAACATCATTTCTTTGTTGGGAAGGAAAAAACGTGAAGCACGCAACAGCTGGAAATTTTCGTCCAGTTCAATGAGCGTACCTTCTTCATACCCAACATTGTAGTTACTGCAACACAGCACCAAAAGGTGACCATTGGGCAGCACTTCGAAATCGACCGGAAAATCGGCCCCCGTAGTTCTCAAACGCCAGGTTTGTAAGGGTGTTCCGTCGTTGGAATGCACCGAAACAATTGTCTTGCAGGCCTGATTGAAATCGCCCCCCGCCCCGAGGCAAATCCAGTTGTTGTTGGTCCACGGCAGGGCTTTCCGAAAGTAAAACGACTCCTGTCCGAGCGTAAAGGTGCGGCTGTTGAGCAGGCTTCCTTCGGCATTCAAAAGCGAGAACCCGCCGCAAACCAGGCTGTTCTGTGGCGGATTGGCTGATCCGGAGCTGACTACGAGCAGGGTGCCATCGTTTCGGGCTGCGGTACCTTGGGCCATCTCCGAAAAGAGCGCTCCGAGATACTTGAAGTACTGGGGCTGAGCCATCACTTGCAAAGCATACCACACAGAAAAAAGCACACACAATCTAAACTTAAGCGCCATATCTCGGTTGATGCAGAATTCACGATGTTTGCTGCAATAGCGCGAAAATAACCTTTACCACCGCATGGTTTTCATTGCCTGGGCTCCAGAATATCAACATCCTTTGCCGGAGGGACATCGATTTCCCATGGAAAAATATGCCCTCATACCCGAGCAGCTCTTGTTCGAAGGGAGCATTACGAAGGAGCAGCTGTTTAGGCCGGAGCCCTTAACAAACGACGATGTGCTTAGGGTTCATGATCGGTCGTATTGGGAGGCCTTGAGAACCCTCACGCTGCCTGAGCGTGCCATGCGAAAAACGGGTTTTCCGCTTTCCAAAGCTTTGGTAGATCGGGAAATCCTCATTGCCGGTGGCACCTGGAAAGCGGCCACCCTGGCCCTTGAGCACGGTGTGGCCCTCAATGTTGCCGGCGGCACCCACCACGCTTTTCGTGATCGTGGAGAGGGCTTTTGTTTACTCAACGACATTGCTCTGGCAACCGAACTGCTACTCTTCAACAAGTTGGCGAAAAAGGTGCTGGTGGTCGATTTAGACGTGCACCAGGGCAATGGCACCGCGGCATTGTTCGGCGGAAGAAGCGACGTTTTCACCTTCTCGATGCATGGGAAAAAGAATTATCCGCACCACAAGGAGAAATCGCACCTCGACATTGAACTCGAAGACGGTACCGGCGACAATGCCTACCTGGGCATTTTGGGCGAGGTGCTTCCGGGGCTCATTGCTCAGGAGCAGCCGGACTTTCTCTTTTTCCAATCGGGTGTTGATGTGCTGGCCGGTGATAAGCTTGGCAGGCTTGGCTTAAGCATGCAAGGCTGCAAGCAGCGCGATCAGATGGTGATGGAGCTGGCCGCGAAACACCAAATTCCGCTCGTTGCCGTTATGGGTGGCGGCTATTCGCCCCGTGTGGCCGATGTGGTAGAAGCCCACGCCAATACTTTCAGATCGGCCTGCCATATTTGGTCGTGATGAGTCTTTGGTCTTTAGTCTTTAGAAGGCTTTGGGAAACTACAGGGGAGAAACGTGCAAGGTGTTGCACAGATTTATCTTTGAACACTCAAAGCACCCTGAAGCTCTGTTTTTAAGCAAGATATAGATATAAGAGTTGTGTTTTCAAGGCTCATAAAAGCACCTCAAACCCCAATGGTACGTGTGACTGGCTTCAAGCCTCCAATCTAGGAACATTGAAGCGCCCTTGCCCAAAGAATTTTCATTAAATACATGCAATATACAATGGCAATTCATCCTCTGGCTAAATCGATTAAATTCGTAAATTGCCTGAGTGAAAGCAAAAGCAAGGCAAGACAATGACTTTGTTATAGACAAACTAACCAACTCTATAACAAACAGAATATCAGGCGATAGCTTGATGACTGAGGTTTTGCTTTTATCAAAGTCTGATCTAAAATTAATTACCAAAAAAAATGGTTGGCTTTTTAATTGGAAAGAAGAGTTCTCGGCCGCTGAAAAGGAGGTATACAAATTAACAATTTTACACAACGAGCATATTATTCAAGGCTTAAGCAGTATTTCAGTTAAATCAGATCATGTGTTTCTCAATTTAATTGAGTCAGCTTCGTTCAACAGAGGTGAAAACAAACTATACGAAGGTGTTCCAGGAAATTTAGTGGCTTTTGCATGCAGACTTTCATTCCAACGAGGGTTTGACGGATACGTTGCTTTCCACGCAAAAACACAACTCATAAAACATTACGAGAAAACATTGAAGGCCATCCATCATGGAAATCAACTCATGGTGATTGACACAAACGCAGCCACTGAACTTGTCAAAAAATATTTCAAATCATGAAACCAACTAAAAATAAACATGAATTAGATGTTGACTTTATACAAAGTCGACCGCTAACCGAAAAGGAAGAAAAAGCATTGAGCGCTTTCATTAAAAAATCGAAGGAGAACAATTCCAAGAAAAAGTTAAAAGCAGCCTAAAAAACTGCAGCCCCAAAAGCCTTACTGCAGAATTGAGAGTTTCGAAATGCCGTTAAAGCACTGGCTCCAATTCATACTTTGAACCTTTTTTGTGAAGCGGAAAATCCTCAAACCCCAGTGAAATGCGCAGTACCCGAGCACAAATCCAATTCCCACTAAACCACTCCGGGTGAGCGGCACATGAACAGTTGGAAACCACATACCAGGCTCAACGGTCACAAACGCCGCAGGCTGTACCTTTCAATCCAAAACGAAACCCTCAAAAATTACGTTTTTCCAGACTAAAGTCTGAAGTCTAAAGACTGTAGAATTCAGACTTAAGACTAAATTCTCACTTCCTCAAAAACCGATACCCGCCCTTTTCGGCGCCCCAGGCCTGCTTGCCCTCCGCATCGAAGCCGCGGTCCCAGCTAAGCAGCATCTTTTTCGTGATGATCACCTCCGAACTCGCATACGCCGCGCCCTTGATGTCGGAAGCACAACTCTTACCGCAGGTTCCGCCGGTGAACTCCCGCTTTCCGGTTTTCTGAAGATACACCGAACAGCCCTCTTTTAAAGTCAAGGAATCAGGACTTAAGCCTTCCAGAAGCTCCGGCTTTTGGGCAAAACGAAGTGGCGATTTCAAGGTGTACACTGCACTTTCAAACTGCCCCGGACTGGTTTCTGTTACCTTGTAAACCCGCTGACGATAAGGCTTGTCGAGCCTCGTCGATACCGCCTGCTCAATGTAAAGCCACACCGCATCGGTTCGAGAAGTCCATATCGGAACCATGCGCAAATGAATGTTGAAATAGGAAGTATCGGCCTTGCTTTGAGCCTCACTGGAAAAACTTCCGGTCATCAGCTTTTTAAGCGCCACTAAATCTTTGGAAAACTGCGCCTGTAAAGGATTGACAATGAGCGATAATAAGCTAAGCAGAAGAATGACAGGGCTTTTTTCCATAATGCAAATCTACATTTTGAAGCCGCCTAATTTTGGGGCGATGGAAGAAAAAAGCAGATTTTTTTCTCAAACGCCCGCCTGGTTAGTCACCAAACACGGGAAGTACGAGACAATTGCCTCTGCCTTAAATGGAGTGCATGGATTGGAAATTAAGCTGGCCCCTGAGATCGACACCGACGTTCTGGGAACCTTTAGCGGAGAAATTGAACGCCTCGACTCGCCGCTGGAAACAGCCCGAAAAAAAGCCCTGCTGGCAGCTCAAAGGCTGGACGCTCAGCTTGTGCTCGCCAGCGAAGGCTCCTTCGGTCCACACCCTTCTGCCTTTTTCCTCCCGGCCGATATGGAGCTGCTCATTTTGGTGGACGTGAAACGCCAATTGGAATGGACCGCCGAGGTCGTTTCGACCAAAACAAACTTCGACCGCGTGCGTGTCCGCACCGTGCGCGAATTGCTCGATTTTGCCCGTCGCGTAATGTTTCCCTCTCATGCCCTCATCGTGCACAACGGCGATGGCCAAGGAGGTATCGTGAAAGGCATCACCGAAGAATCGAAACTGCTGGATTGCTTTCGTCTGGCGGCAGCCGCAAACGGCAATGGAGTAGATGTGGAAACCGACATGCGCGCCCACTTCAATCCAAGCCGAATGAGCGTTATTTCGGAAGCAGCGCACAAGCTTGCCCAAAAACTAAGCATCTCCTGCTCGGTATGCGAATGTCCCGGCTTTGCACCCGTAAAACACCACTCCGGCCTGCCTTGCTCATGGTGCGGAACGCCAACCCGACTGCCATTTCTCAGCACCTGGGCCTGCCAACTGTGCAGTTACCATGAAGACCGACCCTTTGGAGAAACCGAAAAAGCAGATCCTGGGCAGTGTGATGTTTGCAACCCATAACCGGTAAATTCACTGATTGCGGGCCTTTTGGCTGTTGTCAATGAGATACTGCACATCGATTTGTTGGCAACCTGTGCTCCGAACCTGAAACGCTAACGACATCAGCACCGTATCTTCGTAAAGCATGAAGAAAGCAGGCAAACACCTCCGCGACTGGCTCAAGGCTTTCTTGTGGGCCTTTCTCATTGCCTGGTCTATTCGCACATTCTTCATCCAGGGAGCCTTTATTCCTTCGCAAAGCATGGAGCAATCGCTTTTACCGGGCGACTTTGTGTTTATCTCCAAACTGAGCTACGGAGCACGGCTACCCATCACGCCGGTAGGCGTACCCTTCATGCACCAGCACCTGCCATTTACCGAGAGCACCCCTTCGTATTTCTCCTGGCCCCAACTGCCATACCTTCGCTTGCCCGGACTTTC
>CANHCM010000053.1 GCA_947459155.1 Bacteroidota bacterium
TCATTCACCGCCTCAGCGATAGCCGCCTTATTGGCTGTGTCGGCCAACATGGCTTTCATTTGTCCAACCTCTAAGGCCAGCAAGTTGGCAGAAGACCCGCCGATGATGGCTTCGTTCATGAACACGCGGCTCAGTGAATACTTGCGCAACTCGTTGAATGCGGCCTCAATGTCGTTGAGGGCGTTCCCATACTTCGCCTGACGCTGAGGATCTTGTCCGACCCAGGTTCTGAACTGATTTTCGAGCGCCCGTTTCTTCTCCACCACATTGTTGTTTTTCAACTGTTGGCTTTGACCGATAAAATACTTCCAGTAATTGGCAATTTGGGCGTAGGTAGAAGCATACTTAATGCGAATCTCGGTGCTCGCATCCATATCTTCTTTCATGATTTTGAGCTTCTTGTCGCGAAGCTTTACAATAGCCGGATTGCTAATGTCGAGAGCCGTTTGAACGCCATAAGAGGTCAGGTAACGGTCGGTTGTTCCGGGGTAGCCCATAACCATGGTGAAATCGCCTTCTTTAACGCCATCGAGCGAAATCGGGAGCGAATGACGGGGTTTGTAAGGCACATTGCCGGCCGACGGCTCTGCAGGCTTATTGTCTTTGCCGGCATATACCCTTAAGAGGGTAAAATCGCCGGTATGACGAGGCCACATCCAGTTGTCGGTATCGCCGCCAAACTTTCCAACCGATTCTGGTGGAGCTCCTACCAGACGAACATCGGTGTAGGTTTCGTAAACGAAGAGGTAGTACTCGTTCCCATTGAAGAACGACTTCACTGCGGCATTGTAATGCGTTCCGTTGGTTGCTTCACCTTCGATGGTCTTGCTCAGTTGGCGCACTTTAGCGGTGCGCTCCGACTCACTCATCGATGGGGTTAACTCGCTGAGAATTCGTTGTGTAACATCATCGATGCGCACCAAAAACGAAGCGGTGATGCCTCCTGTAGGGAGCTCGTCGGTTTTGGTTTTTGCATAAAAGCCATCGGCCAAATAGTTGTTCTGAACGCTGGAGTTGGTTTGGATGGCTTCATACCCGCAGTGGTGATTGGTGAGTAGAAGGCCTTCACCCGAAATTACTTCGGCGGTACAGCTACCACCGCTCAGCATCACAATGGCATCTTTAAGACTGGAATTGTTGATGGAATAAATTTCCTCGGCACTGAGTTTACAGCCCTTCTTTTTCATGTCTTCGTAATTGAGACGCTTCACGAAGAGGGGCAACCACATGCCTTCGTCGGCCTTTACCGGAAGTTGGAGCAATAAGCCAAACAATACCAGACCGGAAGTAATCAGTTTTTTCATGGAATTGGGAGAAATGAATTGTAGCGCAAATAAACTCAGAATGCAACGAAGTACCAAAGACTTGAGCGGAAAAGGCTAAGGAATATGTCGATAAACGCCCGAAGCATCCCATGCGAAACGCATCTGCTTGTCGGCCTCTCGCTGCATTCCTTTGACCTGGATGAGGAAGGACTTACCCTTTTCAATCCATTCAAAGCTTACCGACTTCACTTGCTCACAGCTCACCTTGTCGAGTTCTCCGAAGCTGGCGGCCCTTATCACTTCGAGCCTTAAACCACAAGAAAACAAAGGCGAGCCGGTGCTGCCGGGCACCTGAATGTAGATAAACTCATCGGCCAGGCGGCCATACTCGCCCCAGCCCAAATGGTCGGCGGGTTCATAATCGTAGAGCACGAAGGCCATCCGCCCGTCGGGCAAAAAAAACGGCTGATTTACAAAGCTTTCTGCCTCGGCCGACAGGTAACGGTAGCCCTTTGAAATGGTGACCTGGTTGTTGTGGATGAAGTAGATGTCGCGCTGCTCAAAAGGACTCACATCGTTGTAGCGGAGCCGTATTTCCTCCACGGCATCGAAAGGCGGGTCAAGCTTTCGGTAGCGGCACTCGATGGGGTAAAAGTTGTATTCAACCAAACCGGCCTCACTAACGATGCCTTCGGTGTAAACAATGGCGCCGGCACCGTAACCTAAGGCCTGCCACTTACCCTTTTTTCGAAACACAAGAAGTTGGATACCCGTTTTCTTTAAAGCCTCCTCCTCTACTCCATCCGGTGTAAATCGCCAACGATTGCCGGCTTTGAGGGTATGGAAGTAATAAGGGCGGTGGGTAAACCGGTTGGGTGTGCTGCTCATGCGCAAAGGCTTGTCGCCCGGGGCATCAACATCGAACACATCAACAACAATCTTAAACGCCGATAGCTGGAAGGCTGCAAATGCCAAGCAATGGTGATGCAGCGCCATTCTGAGGGTGTAACCGGTGGCATTTCGCTCAAATCGGGCAGAGGTGAATGCGCTCATGTCGTCGGGCAGCCCATCGAGCTGAGATTCGAGGGCTTTGTACTGTGCCCTGTTGGCATGCTTTGCCGAGGTGGCACCCGTTAAAAAGCTATACTGCGCCATTCCAAAATGAACATAGTCTTCGATTAAGGCCTCGGCGGGTGGCACCGTCACCTCACGCGAAACCCCTTCAACGCTGAGTTTGCGTTGTTTGGGGTAATCGCCATTTTTCAGGAATCGTTCTAAGGAGGCCACCTCGCCAGACTCGGAGGAATTGCGGAAAATCCTTGTTTTCCCAGCACTTTTCCCCAGCAGGTAATCGCTAAACTGCACCTCAGGCAAAGCCAGCCAAACATCAACACGGTCTTCGCCAAGCACAACCTGATCGTCGGTTACCTGCAGCTCAACCACAATGCTATCGCCTTGCAGGCGGATGGCTCCACGGGCCGATAAATCGGGAGTTTCGGGCTGCGACTTTCCCGGCAAAGGGTAAAAAGTGTTCATGATCAGCTCTTCGGTCTGCGCCGAAAGCCCGGTGAAAGTGATGATTGTGAAGAGAAACGAAAAAATAACTTTGCCTACCATAAGGCTTCAAAGATATCCGAATTGGAATGAATCCACTTTTAGAAAATCAGACCCGTTGCGATTGGTGCATCAAAACGGAAAACATGCGCGAATACCACGACCACGAATGGGGTGTGCCTGTGCACGACGACCGCAAGCATTTTGAATTTCTGGTGTTAGATAGTTTTCAGGCCGGACTGAGCTGGCATACCATTTTAAGCCGGCGCGAAGGGTTTCGTAAGGCTTTTGCAGACTTCGACGCAGAGGAGGTTTCGCGTTTCGGCATCGCCCAGGTGGAGCAACTCATGCTCGACCCCGGTATTATTCGCAACCGATTAAAGATTGAAGGCACCATACGCAATGCGAAGGCATTTTTGGAAATCCAGAAACAACATGGCAGTTTCGATGCTTTCATTTGGCAATTTACCGGACATCAAACCCTCGATCGAAAGCCTCGCAACATGAAAGAGGTTCCGGCCACTTCTCCGGAAAGCGATGCGATGAGTAAGGCTTTAAAAAAGGCCGGATTTACTTTCGTAGGCAGCACCATTTGTTATGCCTACATGCAGGCCGCCGGCATGGTAAACGACCATCTCGAATACTGCTGGCGAAGAACCGCTTAAACTCTGGCGAATGCTCAATTGCCCCACTGAAATTCAGAGCGAGTTTGAGAGCGAAAGCGATCCACGCCATTGATGAATAATTCCTTTCACCTTTAAACCCCGTCTTACCAATAAAGCATCTCTCTCCCGTAGAGAGATAAGTGAGAGAGATAAATTCAGCGCGAAAGGTCTCAGCGCGAACCCTTCCCCGCCAAGCGACCTTCTACCGAATAACGATTGGGCTGAAGTCCACGCAAACGCTCCGTGCCCATGATTCGGTACAAAGAGTCGGGATAATACCACCAATGAACGGAGGTTTCGGTAATTAACGACGACTCTGTTCGGTAGCCTTCTGCAGAATGTACGCGCCCATCGGCCAAAAGCCTTATCTCGGCAAAGCGCAATGGAATGCTTTCGTCGATTGGAAGGTAGCGAACTATCGTTCCGTTCTGTGTGCTGATGCGTTCCTGGCGATACTTTCCAATCCAGGCCGGTTTGTTCAAATCGAGCGAGGCCGGTAAAGCCAGCTCTTCCGTCCAACGGATAGAGTCGGTGGTGTAGGCTGCCGAACGGCTGTTTACCTCCACCGTTTTGAGCACCTGAACCGGAGTGGACTCAAGGCGCTTCTGCTCAGCCTGAAAAAAAGCCGGAAGATCAAAAGCCCTTTCAAGTGCGACGTTTTCAGGTGCTGAACAGCCCCAAAAGAAGGCGAGACATCCGTAAAGCCATCCCGCCTTGCGCGGACTAAAAATTAAACTGGATACCTTGCGCAAGTGGAAGTTGTGTACCGTAGTTAATCGTGTTGGTTTGCCGGCGCATGTAGGCTTTCCAGGCATCGGAGCCCGACTCTCGTCCGCCGCCGGTTTCTTTCTCACCGCCAAAAGCCCCTCCAATTTCGGCTCCCGAAGTACCAATGTTCACGTTGGCGATACCACAATCGGAGCCGGCAGCCGAAAGGAACAGCTCCATTTCGCGCATGTTGGTGGTAAATATCGACGATGACAATCCTTGTGGAACGCCATTTTGAAGAGCAATCGCCTCTTCGATGGTCGAATACTTTAACAAATACAGAATGGGTGCAAAGGTTTCTTCCTGAACAATCTCGAAATGGTTCTCCGCCTCGATGATGCAGGGTTTTACATAGCAACCGCTCTCATAGCCTTCGCCACTCAAAACGCCACCTTCAACGAGCACTTTTCCACCTTCGGCTTTGGCCTTTTCGATGGCCTTGAGATAATCTTCAACGGCTTTGGTATCGATGAGCGGACCAACGTGGTTGTGCTGATCGAGCGGATTGCCGATGCTCAGCTGCGCATAAGCCCCTTTGAGCACCTCGCAAACCTTGTTGTAAATGCTTTCGTGAACAATCAGTCGGCGTGTTGAAGTGCAGCGCTGACCGGCAGTACCTACGGCGCCAAACACCGAGCCCACCAGCACCATTTTCAAATCGGCATCGGGGGTTACAATAATGGCGTTGTTTCCGCCCAACTCGAGGATGGTGCGACCGAAGCGTGCGGCCACTGTTTGCGACACGTGGCGCCCGATGCGGGTTGAGCCGGTAAACGACACCAAGGGAACGCGTTTGTCGTTGTTCAGCAAATCGCCGGCAGCATTACCAATCACGAGGTTCGACACCCCTTCAGGTACATTGTTTTTCTTCAGTACATCGCGAATGATGTTCTGGCAGGCGATGGCACAAATCGGTGTTTTGGAGGAGGGTTTCCAAATGCAAACATCGCCACAAGCCCAGGCTATCATAGAGTTCCATGACCAAACGGCCACCGGGAAGTTAAAAGCCGAAATAATGCCTACAATCCCCAGCGGATGCCATTGCTCATACATGCGGTGGTTCGGACGTTCGCTGTGCATCGTTAAGCCGTACAGCTGGCGTGAGAGGCCGGTCGCAAAGTCGCAAATGTCGATCATCTCCTGTACCTCGCCCCAGCCTTCCTGGAGGCTTTTACCCATTTCGTACGAAACCAGTCGGCCCAGTGCATCTTTCTTTTCGCGGAGTGCATCGCCCATTTGGCGTACAATTTCGCCCCGCTTCGGAGCCGGAATGCTGCGCCAAACCTTAAAGGCCTCTTCGGCTTGTTTCACCACCATTTCGTAGTCGAATTCGCCTGCGCATTTAACGCGGGCAATCAACTTACCATCAACCGGAGAGTACGATTCGATCCACTTTCCCGAGCCTTCATACCATTGCGCCCCGGTCGATACACCGGTATTTTCAGGCTCAATGCCAAGCGATTTCAGAACAGGTTGAATATCAATTGCTGAGAGGGTGTCGGTACTCATAGTTGTGGATTTTTTAAAGCGAGGCAAAGGTAGAAAAAAGCCCACGTCCAATACAGCACCCTCGCTTAGTCATTTTTGGGGCGCCAAATTCGCGCTTTCCGCGCTGCACGGCAGCTTGCTCCAATCGCGGGCGCATTGCGGTAGGTTGAGGGGTTTGGGGGCTTTGGTGGGTGTTTTTCCTAAGGCTTAGGGTTATAATTATGTCACCCCTCCGGGGTTTTAGCTGAGTTTTAGGGTGCTTGAGGTATAATCATTTCACCCCTTCGGGGTTTGGGATTTCTGTGTGCCTCGTTTCTCTATGATTAGGTGTGGGCGCCGCCTTAGTTGGTGAAAAGATGATGATTCACGCTTTGAACAAAAAATAAAAAACAAAATAAAAATAACAAATGCAGAAAAAAATAAAATAAACAGAAGAAAATGTTCAGAGCATGGGCGTAGCTCTCGAAGCTGAGCGGAATTGCAAATTCCGCTTAGCTGCTCTTGGTTGGCTGCACGATACCACTTGAAAACGAAACCCCAAGCCTTACGCGTAAAAACGCAGTACGTTTTACGCCCTCAAAAAAGCGTTCCCCCGAATGTTCCCGTAAACTCAGTCTAAAGACTAAAGACTAAAGACTCCCGCCCCCCTACCCGGCCCAATTTCCCCGATCGAGCGATCGCATCTGGATGGCTTCGGCCAGGTGCTCGGTACGAATCGCATTGGATTGCTCAAGATCGGCTATAGTGCGCGCTACTTTGAGAATGCGGTCGTAAGCCCGTGCCGAAAGATTGAGCTTTTCCATGGCTACTTTGAGCAAGGTTTGTCCGCCCTCGTCGAGTTGACAATGCTTACGGATTCCCCGACTCGACATTTGCGCATTGCAGTGTATTCCGCCAAATGCCGAGAATCGCTCACGTTGAATTTCACGACACGCCACCACACGTTCGCGAATCAAGTCGCTGCGTTCTCCGGCGCGGGCGCTGCTTAGTTCTTCGAAGGCCACTGGCGTTACCTCAACATGTAAATCAATACGGTCGAGTAAGGGCCCTGAAATTCGGTTTAAATACCGTTGCACGACGCCGGGCGCACAGGAACAGTCTTTTTCAGGGTGGTTATGATAGCCACACGGACAGGGGTTCATAGAAGCGACCAACATGAAACTGGCCGGATACTCTATGGTAAACCGGGCCCGGGAAATGTGTACCACCCGATCTTCCAGCGGTTGTCGCATCACTTCGAGCACAGCACGTTTAAACTCAGGCAATTCATCGAGAAACAATACACCATTGTGAGCCAGTGAAATTTCGCCCGGCTGAGGGTGCGTTCCGCCGCCAACAAGGGCAACATCCGAAATGGTATGGTGCGGACTGCGGAACGGCCGTGTTTTCAGCAAGGTTCCCGTTTTGCCCAGCTTTCCGGCTACCGAGTGGATTTTGGTGGTTTCCAAAGCCTCATCGAGGGTAAGTGGCGGCAAAATGGTGGGAATGCGGCGCGCCAACATGGTTTTTCCGGCCCCAGGTGGTCCAATGAGTATGAGGTTGTGTCCGCCCGCCGCAGCAATTTCCATGGCCCGCTTGATGTTCTCCTGCCCTTTCACATCGCTAAAGTCGACCAGTTCGCTGAGGGAATTCGAAATCAAGATTGGTGAATCAGGAGCCTGATAGCTTTGAATATCACGGGTTCCTGAGAAAAACGCCACAACATCTTGCAAATGGGCTGCCGGAATAATTTCTATACCCTCGACCATGGCTGCTTCCGGAGCATTCTCGGTCGGTAAGATAATCCCTTTGAATCCTTCCTTTAGTGCCTGAACTGCCATAGGTAAGGCCCCACGCATGGGAAGCAGTCCGCCATCCAATGAAAGCTCTCCCATCACAATGTAATGGGCCAGGCGCTCCTCCGGGATTTGGCCTGAGGCCGCAAGAATGCCCAGGGCAATAGGCAAATCATAGGCAGCCCCCTCTTTTCGAATGTCGGCCGGCGCAAGATTCACCACGATTTTCTTGCCGGGCATGCGATAGCCGTTGTGAAGCAGGGCAGACTCGATGCGCTGCTGACTCTCGCGAATGGCTGTGTCGGCAAGCCCTACCAAAAAGAATTTGATGCCTTGAACTACAGAAACTTCAACAGTAATGGTGTTGGCATGTATGCCTTGAACGGCACTTCCGAAAACTTTAACAAGCATGTTGTTACATCATTACACAGCGGTAAACCTGGCTGTGGTTCAGGTACGGACAACCTGTTTTCGGAACAAACCAAAATTAACGAATGCGCCAATTGCAAATGTGGCTTGGTTGAGTTTTCTAAAGAATCCAATCTAAGCCACTGTTATTCAGCACAAAAATTTAACTCTGCGGAAACATCAGCTGTTCAATTCCCAGAATAAAGCAATGTATCACCTTAATATGTATTTCCTGCACGCGATCGGCGTAGCTACTCTGTGGTGCTCTAATCTCAACATCGGCCAGTGTTGAAAGTGCACCACCGTCTTTTCCGGTGAGCGCAACTACGAGCAGGCCATTTTGCCTGGCCACTTTGGCAGCCTCAATTACGTTGGCCGAATTACCGCTGGTGCTAATGGCCAACAGCACATCGCCGGGTTTTCCCAAAGCCTCAACATAGCGCGAAAAAACCGATTGATAGCCGTAGTCGTTGGCCACACAACTCAGGTGGGAAGGGTCTGAAATCGACAGTGCCGCCAAGGCTTTCCGATCGTTTCTAAAACGCCCGCTCAGCTCTTCAGCGAAATGCATAGCATCGCACATTGAACCGCCATTGCCACATGACATCAACTTGTTTCCCTGTCTTAGGGCATTGGCCATCAGGTGGATAGCCCTTTCGATGGCGGCAATATTTTCTGGGTTCAGCAAAAAAGCCTCGAGAACATTCCGGGCTTCGTTGAGCTGTGCTCGCACAAGGTCGTTAGTCGTAGGGTACATATATAAAGGTAGCGGTATCGTCGATCAGTGCAAAAATGCAACAATGGGTTTCATAACTTTTCCAGGCTGAACGGAAGGCATTGAGTTTTTCCTGTGGGATTATCTTCCGGCGAACAAACTCTTCGAGGGTGGAGGCAAAAATGGACCATTCGAGGGCCAGTTCTTCTTTATCGATGACCATCTTTCCTAAACTAACTGTCTCTCGCGATGCTACAAAAATGGGGTACTTCGAGACTTCGGCCTGAACAATTTCTTCAGCAATCTCGCGGATGGACTCTTTGTAAATCTTCAGGTTTTGCTCAAGTTCGCTGAGCGCTTCATGGTGTTTTTCCAGATCCTGCATGCTGCAAAGTTAAACAGTAGCATTTGCGTTTTGATACAATGCTCTGAGCTTTGCATACTTCTGGAACGTATAGATGGCCGTTAGGCGAGCAATTAGCCAGCCTTCGTAGCCATCGAGGAAACCCAGCCGAAGAAAATAGTCGCGAAAAAAGGCGAATGATGGGTTAACTACCAATTGAAACCAGCCGGCCTTCTTGCCCTTTTCGGCATAGGCCTTTGCCGCCAGGGTCGAAAAGTAATCGAGCTTCCGGGTATGCTCATCGAGGGTGTAATAAGAATAATGGTAAAGGTCACCTTTCAGGTGGATGGCCTTTTCGGAGGCCAAAAACTCGGCTTTATCGTGTGGGTTTACGCCCGTCCAACGAACAGTTCGCCGGTCGAACAGCCTCAGCTTGATGTCGGGGTACCAGCTGCCGTGCCGAATCCATTTGCCGCAGTAATTGCTCAGTCGGTTAAAGCTGTAGCCGTTGGCATTGGGACCTTCCAGTACGGTGCGAATGCTTTGGCAAAGCGTTTCCGACAAGGCTTCATCGGCATCGAGCGAAAGCACCCAATCGTTAGCCGCCTGGTCGAGCGCGAAATTCTTCTGTTGGATATGTCCTTCAAAAGCATGCTGAATGAATTTCACCTTAGGCTTACTCCTGCAGATGGCCTCGGTGCGATCGGTCGAAAAAGAATCGACCACAACAATTTCATGTGCAATATGCTCTACCGACTCGAGGCAACGGGCAATGTTTCGTTCTTCATTAAAGGTGATGATCACCACCGAAAGGTGAAGCATAAGGGAGTATTTCGCTCAAACATACAAAAAAGCCCACGGCAGCATTTCTACCGTGGGCCCTGGATACAATTGAAAACGATTAGGAGAGAAGCTCCACAAGCTTTTCAAGGCCTTTGTTGAAGTTGGTGATTTGCGCAGCATCCAACTTGCGTGAAGCCAGGTGATTTGAGCAATCCTTCATCACATCAACAAAGCTACCGATGTTCACATTGTTGTTTTCGAACATATTCTTGATCACCGTTTTGGTGTTCAGTTCGCGGCTCTCGTCGTAAAGGTTGATGATTTTACGCAACAAGGCTACTTCTGAATCGGGAGCAACACTGCCACCGAAGTTGCTGGATTGACCGGCACCAGGAATGTTGAGCTTATTGTCGAGCGTATCGGATTCACCATTGAGGTAACGAATCAAATCATTCAGGTCGATGTCGAAAATACGCGCCAAATCACCTAATCTATTTAGGCTTAACTTGGTAACACCTCTCTCAATTTTTGAATAAGCACCTACCGTAATGTCGAGTGCCTTGGCTACATTCTCCTGACTCATGCCTTTAGAAACACGAATAAGGCGTAGTCTGTCTGCTTGTTTTTTCATTGGGGGTTATATTGACGTTGGTTTATTATTTGTCAAAATTAAAAACTTAAATAATATTATCACTTTGATTTTGTAGGACAAGTGTCAAAAACAAAACAGCCCTAAAGTGAATAAACCGACACCAAGCTATGGCAGAATATTGATTATTAGTAATTTATATCTTGTTGGATGGCAAAGTGGGTCAAAAATCACCCCAAAGGAGTATTGAAAAAAAAATTATTTTTTCATAGGAGTTAATTCCTGTTCGGTGGATGACCAAGCATGAAATTCCGCCTTTTTGGACAAACTGCTGAAGGTCGTTGCTTATTTAAACTGAATTTAAATTAGACTTCAAGGTTCTTTTCTAGAGGCCCTTTGACAATCCAATGACAAAAGAAGCGAAGCTCTCACGGTATTTTTGTGGCGTAAATCAGGCATGAAAGATTTCGGAATCATAGCATTCACACACAGAAACACCTCGTTAGATCAGGTTGGGCAGTTTCATATTGCTCCCGATCAGCGCAAAGATGTGTTGGAAAACCTCCGAAACACAATGCAAATTAAGGAGCTCATGTATTTGAGCACCTGCAATCGTGTCGAATTTTTAGTGGTCAGTGACTTTCTGCACGAGTCTGATTTCTTACAACGCTTCTTTACCTGCCTCCTTTCAGAAAAGGATATTTCTGCCCAACAGGATGCCGCTGAACGCGCCTTGTTTTTCAGAGGCGACCAGGCTGTGCACCATTTTTTCAGTGTAGCATCTTCGCTAGATTCGTTGGTAGTTGGTGAACGTGAAATCATCACTCAAGTGAGAACAGCTTTCGAAGAGTCGGTATCGATGGAACTGTCGGGTGATTTTATACGTCTGCTGCTCAAATCAACCATCGAGACGGCAAAACGCGTATTCACCGACACGAGCGTATCGCGCAATCCGGTTTCGGTAGTTTCTTTGGCCCACAGAAAGCTAAAAAGCCTGAATGTTCCCAAAAGCGCCCGCATTTTAGTGATCGGCACCGGGCAAACCAATACAAATATGTGTAAGTACCTCAAGAAACAGGGCTATCACAAGTTTGTACTGTTTAACCGCAGCCTGAAAAATGCCGAAACACTGGCGGCCTCTTTGGGAGGCACTGCCTTCACCTTAGAATCATTGCCACAATACAGCGGTGGCTTCGATGTGCTTATTGCCTGCACCGCCGCTGCTGATCATATCATCGATACTGAGCTTTATGCTCGTTTACTCCAGGGCGACACCTCTACTAAAATAGTAGTCGACCTGGCCATTCCGGCCGATGTTGACCCCGCTGTTTACCGCCATTTCCCAGTTACACCCATCTTGGTGGAATCGCTGAAACAGGCCGCCGAAGAAAACCTGGCCTTGCGACGCAATGCGCTCCAACAATGTGAAGCCATCCTCGCTGAACAAATGCAGGAGTTCCGCAATTTGTACCGCCAACGCCAAGTTGAACTGGCCATGAAAGAAGTACCTCGCATGGTGAGAGAAATTCGCGAACACGCCACCACAACTGTGTTTGCCCGCGAACTGAGCAGTCTCGACGACAGTGGTCGCGAGGTTCTGGAGAAAATGCTTACTTATCTGGAAAAGAAGTACATCTCGATGCCGATGAAAATGGCCCGCGAAATTCTACTCGACTCCAGAGAAGCATGAATAAAACCATCATTATTGGCTCCAGAGGCAGCGACCTTGCGCTCTGGCAAGCGCATTTCACCCGCGAACAGCTCGAAGCCTTGGGCTACAGTGTAGAAATCAAGGTGATAAAAACACAGGGCGATAAAATACAGCACCTCTCATTCGATAAGCTTGAGGGCAAAGGCTTTTTTACCAAAGAGCTTGAAGAAGCCCTGCTCGATCACAGCATCGACCTCGCCGTACACTCACATAAAGATCTTCCGACGGTTTCAGCTCCCGGACTTTCGATTGCGGCCGTTTCTTATCGTGAAGATTGCTCCGAATCGCTCCTCCTTCAACCCGATTCAGCCGATCCGCTTCTGCCTTTAGGCCTGAAAAAAAATGCCGTGGTAGGCACCTCCTCACTGAGAAGAAAATCGCAGTTGCTTGAAATTCGACCCGACCTTGACATTCGCGAATTACGGGGGAACGTGCCCACAAGGGTGCAAAAACTGCACAACCAAGAATACGATGCCATTGTACTCGCATCGGCCGGATTGAACAGGCTTCAATTGAATTTGAGTCCTTTAATTCGGAATGTACTTCCGCCCTACCAGTTCATACCGGCTCCGGCTCAGGGTGTTTTGGCTTATCAAATCAGGGAAACAGACGAGCGCATGCGCGAGATCCTCAAGGCGATTCACCATACTGAAGTTGCTGAGGCCATCTACGCGGAGCGTCGCATTCTGAACCAATTAGACGGAGGCTGCCAATTGCCCCTTGGCGCCTGGTGCGAAAGCACTCCACGTGGATTCCGCCTCTGGGCTTCGCTTCTTCCTTTAGATGGGTCGGCCTTTCGGAGGGTTTATGTAGAATCGGCTCAGCCTGAACTCCTGGCCGAGAAAGCCTTGCAAGCTCTGCGACGGAGAGTGAGCAAGCAAGTTTACATCAGCCGCGAACCGGAAGAATCGCCCTTGTTCCTTAAACGGATGCAACAACTCGGTTACACCGTTACAGCCATCAACCCCATAGCCTACCACACCGTTGAAGTACCCGTGATACCTTATTCGGAGTGGATTTTCTTCAGCAGCAAGCGCACCGTTGAGCACTTTTTCCAACAGTCGCTATCTATTCCATCCGGAACGCGACTCGCGGCTTTGGGCTCAGGTACCGCCGCCGCCTTACGCGCAGAAGGCTACCAACCTGATTTTGTGGGTAGTGATGGCGCCACTCGCGATACAGCCCTGGCCTTTCTCGAAAAAGCCAGAGGACAGCAGGTGCTCTTCCCCGTATCGTCGGAAAGCCTTCGCACGGTTCAAAAAACGCTCGAAGGACAGGCCTCTGTGCATGAAGTAGTGGTGTATGAACCCCGGCCGCGGAAAATTCAGCTTGATCGTCAGGCCGAAATCTTTGTGTTTACCAGCCCTGCCTCAGTAACGGCTTTCCATGAATCGTGCGGCTTACCCAATGGACAGTATGTTTCTATCGGGCGTACTACTTCGGAGGCCTTGCGGGCTTTGGGCTTGAAATACGTGCACCAGACTCCGTTTACCACCGAAGAGGCCCTGAGCGATTTGGTGAGTGGTCTGTGATGCAGTACGCAGAACTTATTTACAAACGACTTACGAAGGTGGTTTTAAAACAATGCCTTCGTCCGAAGATCTCGGCTAAATTTTTAGCCCCCGGGCAAATCCGGAGTAGTCTTGATTGAACAGGGTCAGCTTCTTAACAACCTTAAGGCAATCCAGCTTAGGCTGGCCACTCCGGTAACCAAGGCCTGCTCGTCGATGTCGAATTGAGGCGTATGAACTCCGGCCGAAAAGCGCCCATCTCTGGCGCGTGTACCGAGACGATAAAAACAGGCCGGAAACCGTTGAGCGAACCATGCAAAATCTTCGGCCGTCAACCGCAGCGCGAGTTCAGTTACCGAATCCTTTCCCAACAGCTCAATACCGGCATCACGGGCCACTGCGGTAACCGTGGGGTCGTTTTCCAGCACCGGGTAGCCCTTACGA
>CANHCM010000054.1 GCA_947459155.1 Bacteroidota bacterium
ATTTGTGGTGATAATATTTGAGGGCGTAAAATTTGAGAAACTAATTTCATCGAAATTTATTCTATTGGCTCCGCCGCTGAGTTTTTTTAGTCTTATTCGAATGTTTCCGGAAATATTAATGCTGAAGTTTTGGTTCACTAAACTTAGACTTGAGCTGGTAATTACCGGACTTACCCAAGCATTAAATGTTGCACCACCATTGTCGGAGACCTCAATTCTCCAGGTACTAATCCCATCATTACCATATCGTGCGTGTCTAACGGAGAGTAAGCCTATTCCATCCGATTTATCGAATTGCATGGTAATACTGCCGGTGTTTCTAACCCGGGCTGATCTCAATCCAAGTTTTTTATCGTTAATGTCTGTTCCAACCAAGGCATCTTCGAAGTTCCAGATTCCCAGGTTACACAAATCCACCCCATTGGCGTAGGTGTTTTTTGAACCGGGTTCGAAAGTTTCAACAATGTTGGTCGCACTTAATGTTGTAGCAGAAAATGTTAAACTGTTCGATGTTAAATAGCATAAATTTACTGTAGAGTATTCCCAGATACTGAAATAATAGGTGGTCGATGAATTTAACCCTGTAACATTGATGTTGTTTGCAGAGCTACTTGAAATTACATAGGTAAATGAGCCTAAGTTATCGCCAACACCAAATTGATTACTCGAAGTGTACATCACTCCGTTTTCCGGCAAAACTGAAATAGGGTTACTCGATACTGCAATGAGCCGGGAATCTCCATTCCCGTTGGTGAATTGAAAGGATATGCTGTTAGAATTTACGGTATTTAGAATGGTGGATGAAGCGGAAACTGTAGGAGGGCTGCATACAGCAGAAAGTGTTGTTCCGGTTGACGTGGGAGCCCCGGTTGTTAGGTAGTTATAGGTTGAAGGATTGATGCCATCCCAACAAAATGGAATTAATAAATAATTATAGGTTGTTGATGGTGATAATCCAATATTTGAGTAACTGTTTAAGTTTGAAGCAATATTGGCGTCTACTATAGATGTAAATGGACCCGGTGCCGGCGCTTGTCCATTTGTAGATATAAACGAAGGTATTTCCGGGCTGTTCGAACGCAGGAGAATATAACCTTTCACGCTTGCGCCAGTGGATGGAAAACCAGCGTCATCCCAAGATAAATCGATTTGCGAGGCGGAGAATCCATTCGCAAAAAGGTTTGCAGCCTGGTTTATTGGAGGGTTACTTCTTGTATAAAATGGAAGTGAATTGCCATAAGCAATACCGTTTGCGTTCGAGGCATAAGCCCTGACATGGTATTGTGTTTCAGGATTAAGTGCTGAGATTGGTCCGCTAAACAGCCCCATATCCGGACCGGATGTTTCATTTCCGAGGCCTGGAAGCACCGGATTTGGGGTAGTTGACCATACAATTCCTCTCGAAGTTATGGCGCTTCCTCCATCATCAGTTACATTTCCACCGCTTAATGCTGATGTAGTGTTTATTGCCGATACTGAAATTGTGAAAACCGTTGGTGTAATTCCTCCAGCTGTTGTTGTAACCTGCATCGGGTTTCCTGAACCCGTTGATGGCTGGTAATTTCTATCCGGATTGCAATATTCATAAACCCTGAACCAATAGGTTGTAGAAGGATCAAGTCCCGTTACCGAAACACTATTCCCGGTTCCATTGAAAACAACCATTTCGCTTCCACTCCATGCGGGCATTGCTGAAGGATTGCTTCCATCAAGCGGTGCGGTGAAGCTGTTCGCTGAATTCATCTTCACAACCCTGCCTGCGCCGCCTCCATTAACCCAACTTAGTGTTAGTGAATTCCCAGTGATTGCAGAAAAACTCAAGTTAGAAGCCTGCAGAGGAGCGGTGCAGGGTGGCGTAAATCCTGCAGTTATACTCACGTCGTCAATTCCAATTCCTTGAGAGTTAGCTCCGGTTGTATTCAGATTCCATCTTAGATAAATTAAATTACCAGTAGAAAGGCTTAGTCCGGTGATTGTGAACGATGAAACCGGCACAACAAGGTTTGGCGGGTTAAATGAGTAAACACTTGTTCCGGTGGGCAATGAAGCAGGAGCAACATTGCCCACCGGAACCGAAGTCCAAGTACTGCCATCCAGAGAATAAAAAAACTGAACAGAGGCCGATGCGCTGTTTCTTCTATATCGCTCAACCGAATAGCTAACACTCAATTCGTTGATTGGGCTGGCATTGGCGTTCGTTAAAACAGCCATTAAACTGCTGGGGCTCGTAAAACTCCCAGAGCTCATCACTCCGGGTGATCTGTCGGAACCTGCCGCCCCCCAGTTGTAAAATCCGCCTGTTACCGGAGTACCGGAGTTGGCAACCTGACCAACACTCCCTGTGCCCAGCGCGAAAGAAGGGCTTGTGCTGCGGTGAAATCTCCAATTCCCGGGAAGACTTGTATTTGTTCCCATTCCATTAAAGTTCTCCAGAATTGGAGCCATAGATGTAATGGGAATCTGCGCAATGGAGATTAAACCATTGAAGAAAAATAGAGCTGCAAGCCTTAAGGGCAATTTAAGCTTGAGTGTTTTTAAGGTTTTAAGCAGCATACGATTTGGCATATCTGAATGGCTTCACCGTGCGAAGTTTAGAATCTGTAGATTTTGAGTATCGAAAAGTCGAATCCAGTAAATACCTTGATTAAGATCAAGGTTTTGCAAGTCAACCGTGATTTGCTGTCCACTAAAAAGCTTTCGGTCAATCAGTCTATCTACATGGTTGATGCTGGGCTGAATTTCGAACCAGGCATTGTTGGTTTCGGAGGCGGTAGTCCAGTTTAGGGCTACGTGGTCGGGCTTTGGGCTGGCGCTGAAGTTGAACAGTGCCGATCGTTCGGTATTGATGACATTCTCTACCATAGTTCGAATAGTATATTTGAAAGGATTCTGGTGAGAAGTTTCAGTATTTATAATCAAGACTGTACAATTATTCACGCTGTGAATTTTTTCGCATTTATCTATCGTTGGTATGACATAAAGCCTTTAGGGCCGTTAAGAAAGACGGAGCTTATCAAGTCCCAAAGGCATTCATTTTTGCTTGGATCGCAGTTGTGTGTTTCGCCAGAAGCCCATATTGGTGAACTCCCCTGAAAAGTTCTCCGGTTTTGTTCTAGAGCAGAAGCTATTTTCAGCCCGACGAAGTTTTGGATAACCTCATTTTTTTTCGGATTGGCAATTTGTGCTTTGCTTTCGGTTTGTATCCAAAGAATCAGTAGGAGGAGGGCAAGAATTTTTCGGGACATGGCTTTGAGTTCCGGGAAGCCTACCGTGCAAATTTTCTGCACGGTGTAGACCTCCCCTTGTACGCGACAAAATTCGTTTAGCCATTTTGCCTGAATAGAGTCTGCCTTTTACCCTTTGGTTAGGTTTAGGTTATGGGTGTTATGATTTAGTTATAAAAATGTAGCCTATATGTTGCTGCACGTTAATTAAATGTATGATTTAACCTCTGCAATCATGTCGGCCATGGAAATCGCGGTGATTTCATTAGGCATTGAAAAGCGATCATTTCCATTGTAAACCACGAATTCTTGGGCTGGATAAAACTTGCTTCTGTGTTTGGCATGTCTGCAAAAACAACATTTTATGTTGGAATTGCAGAGTTGTTTAGGGTTTAAACCGCTCACTCTTAACGCTCTCCGTTTTAGAGAGATGATAAGAGTGGTAGAACGGGATTTTTTGGTGAAAAAGGCGGAAATGCAATTTCCACCGAATGTAGGATGAGCTCAAATGTTAAAACAATCTCTTACTAAAGATCTAAGAATCACGACTTAAAATGCGCAAGCGGGTGAAGCGGATACCACGCAAAACAGAGTGAGTGTGGGAGTGAGAGCGAGGCTTCTGTCTTGCGGAGTATGAGCGGAACACGCGGTGCCCGGCGATGCAGCTGAGGCTTCGCGCAAAACTAAAGCGAGGCATGCGCCCAAAAAAAAATCCGGAAATCAGATAAAATCAGGTTCTTTTGGATCGATTAAAGAAGGTCGTAAATGGCTTCCTGGATTTCGACGCGAGTAGCCAGCGTATTGATTTTTTTGTTCTCGGCATCGGGATAAACGCGGTTGCTGAGAAATACATAAATGAGTTTTTTATCGGGGTCGGCCCAGGCGATTGTGCCTGTAAAGCCCGTATGACCGAAACTTAAGGAAGAAACACATTTACAAGTTGGCCCTGTTTTGCCGTAATCCATTTCGGGTTTATCAAAGCCTAATCCGCGCCGATTGTCGTTTTCGCAGAATTGACAGCGTGTAAACTCCTTTATCACGGCTTCACTCAAATAACGATCGCCGCCATAAGTGCCGTAATTCAAAATCATCTGCATTAGTGCCGCTAAATCGGTGGCGTTGGCAAACAATCCGGCATGACCAGCCACTCCGCCCATCATGGCAGCTCCCTGGTCGTGCACATACCCGTGAACCAGCTGCTTACGAAACAATTTGTCGTTCTCGGTAGGCACAATTTCTTCTCTGTTAAAGCGGCGAAGTGGATTGTAGGTAATTCTCGATAATCCCATTTTTCGGTAAAATGTTTGGGCCGTATATTCATCAAGTCCCATGTTTTCGCGCTTTTCAATAATATGTTTAAAGAAATAATAGCCTAAATCGGAGTATTTATATTCAGGATTTCTTCGGTTGCTGAGCTCACAGGCTGCGATACGGGTGAGAATACTGTCAGGGTAATCGAAACGCATAAACATGTTATCGGCCACCTGATGCGGAAAGCTGTCGGATGAAGTATTTCGGTAATATTTATTTCTACGATCAGCGGTACTAATGGTACTGTTGTAAAACGGAATCCATGCGGGTAATCCTGCCTGATGCGCAAGTATATCCCGTAATCTCAATTGCCCTTTGTTTGTGGCTTTGAGCGCCGGAATGTAATCACCAACGGTCTTATCCACATCAATAAATCCCTCGTCTACCTGTCGCATGATGGCAATCGTAGAGGCCGCCACCTTAGTAATCGAAGCAATATCATATAAATCGGTTATTTCAACCGGCCTCACCGGCGCGTAGGTATGAAATCCAAAAGCCTTGTTGTAAAACACCTTGCCATCCTTCGCAATAAGCAGCTGACAGCCCGGTGTAGCTTTCGACGAAATGGCCAATTTGGCCAACGAATCAACCTTTGAGAGCGAACGGCTGGCAATGCCCAGTTCTTCAGGCTGGGTGAACTTCAAGCGAATCACTTCGCTGAGCTCCAGCCCTTGTCCGGCTTTATATTTACCTGCAGAAACCGGCATCATGCCATTGGCTTTAATTCCACCAAAAATAAGTTGAGCCGATAAATCCTGACTGTTTTTATTGTCTTCAAAAGATTCAATTAATCCATGAGGTTTATGCGTCAGTTTTTCGAGTGAATAAGGGTTGGCCAGCACATTAACGATAACTTTCGATTGCTTTTGAACAGCACCAATAAATGCATTTACGGCTGGATTCACGCCCGCCGATTTATTCATGGTGTTTTTAGGATTGTGTACACTAATAATCACCAAATTATAGGGTTTTAGTTTTTGCAATAAATCGCCCTGGCGCCCTGCGAGTTCATCTTTATCCACTGCAAAACCCTTCACCTGAGTGTAGAGGTTTAATGTTTTTTGGAACACATTGCCTTCTTTACCATCAACCGCCACCGAAGCAATTCGTAAGGTGTCGAGTCGCTTGAGCGGCATTAGATTTCGGTCGTTCTCCAATACACACAAAGAAGCTTCGGTTAATTTTCTTCTCAGCAATTCTCCTTCGGCGGTGTTCAGGTCGGCATGCAGGTTTTTTAAATCTACTTTCCTTGATTTATGCACTCCCAACCAATGTTTGGCATGCAGAATTTTCCGGCAGCGGCGGTCTATTTCTTCCTGGGTAATCTCACCGGCTTCGATCGCTTTTTTAATCTCTGTTATTCCCGAGGTCACACTTTGCGTGAAGAGCAGCACATCATTACCGGCCAGCAAAGCGCGAACATCGGCTTTACCGGGAGCATTGGTCGAGGCAACCCCTTGCATATTCAGTGCATCGGTGAAAATAAGGCCTTTGAAGCCCATTTCCTTTTGCAAAATGTCGGTAATGATGGCTTTAGATAGGGTAGAAGGTCGACCGGGCGTGCTGTCGAGCGCCGGCACAAATAAATGGGCTACCATCATTGAGCCTAAACCGCGCTCAATCAGGTTGCGGAATGGCCAAAGTTCTACTGAATCTAGTCGGGCGCGATTGTGGGCAATAACCGGTAAGGCTTTATGAGAATCGGTATCCGTGTCGCCATGCCCCGGAAAGTGTTTGGCATTGGCCAACACATTGCCGTCCTGCAATCCTTGCATATACGCCTGCGCTTTGCTCAATACGTTTTGCTTGAGCTCTCCAAACGAACGCATGTTAATGACCGGGTTGGCTGCATTGTTATTCACATCGGCAACCGGAGCGAAGTTTACATGAATGCCCAAACGGCGGCACTGACGGGCAATTTCGCGGCCCATATCGTAAATCAGTTTCTCGTCGCGGATTGCCCCGAGCGTCATTTGCTTGGGGAACGATTGTGTTGAATCGAGACGCATCGAAAGGCCCCATTCTCCATCGATGGAAATCATCAAAGGAACCTTGGCCAATTTCTGGTATTTATTGGTGAGGATGGCCTCTCGAACCGGTCCGCCTTGCATGAAAATCAAGCCTCCGATGCCTTTTTTCTCCACCAGATTGCTGATTTCCTGCTCATGTGCCTTGTCCTTATTGGAGTACGCGGCCACCATGAAAAGCTGTGCAATTCGTTCATCCGGACTTAAGCTCTTCATGACCGAATCGACCCAGGCCTGCCCACTGTTGAGATAAGGCGGCTCGGTTTTTTGGATGGCCTTTTGCCGTAGGTTGAGGTTCGACATCAGCCAAAGTCCTGATCCAGCAAGTATTATGGTGAGAAGGAGGGTTTTCTTCATGGCACGTTCAAATTCTTTACAAAATAACGCTGCAAACAAGGAGGGCATTTCCGATGTTTGAATGAGTAATCAACAATAACAGGTTAACGAAAATGGACGCCAAACAGATATCCGAATCCGCCTCTGAGCGCTGGGTGTTTTTCGATGGCGGCTGTGCCCTGTGTAGCGGCTCTGTTCGTTTTGTGAAGCGGCATTTGGCGCGCCCCGTTTTTCGTTTTGATGCGTTGGACTCGGCGTTTACGCATGACTTTTTGAAGACGCATCCTTATCCGGGAAAAATTCCTGATGCGATTTTGGTGTTTTCGAACGGACGCTGGTATGAAGGTCCGGATGCCTTGTTTATCATTGTGCGGCAGATGCGATGGTATATTCGATGGTTTGGAATTTTCCGATTTACTCCGCGTTTCGTTCAAACGGGTCTGTATCGGTTTATTGCACGAAATCGCATCCGCTGGTTTGGAAAGTCGAACATAAGTTGTGCCCATGAATAGCGAAGCACTTACCGCTTTACGACGATATTTAAGTTTTTTTGGTCCTCTGGAGGAAGAGGAGTGGAGTGCGCTTGTAGCCAATCTTCAACCCTTTTCATTTCCGGCAAACACGCATTTGGTGCGCCAGGGCGATGAAACTGTGCGACTTTATTTCCTGCTTCAGGGCTTTGCCCGACACTATTTCTTAGATGCGGAGGGCGAAGAAATCAGCAACTGGTTTAACATTCCGGGTAGCATGGCCACCGACTATGAAGCCTATACCACCGGAAATGTGTGCACCTATTCCATTGTTTCGCTTACCGAGGTGCAGGGCTTTTGGATCGATCGCCAAACGCTGCTTTCGTTGTATGAGCGCTACAAAAACTGGGAGCACACCGGTCGCATGATGAATCAGATGTACCTCATCTCGCTGATGCGCCGAAACCAGCGGCTATACAGTCAAACCGCGGCGGAGCGCTACGCCCATTTCTTTCAAACGCAGCCCGGCATTTTTAAGGTAGCCAAGCTGAAGCACATTGCCTCTTACTTAGGCATCACCCTCGAAACACTCAGCCGATTGAGGGCAAAGCGGTAATTTCTTGATGTAAATCAAATCAATATTTGGGGATGGCTGCTCAACTTTGCATCAGCTATTTTGGTGTATGCAAAAGTTTGGATATATGTTATCGATGCTGACCTTATTCATGGGTTCAGCCTGTTTACCTCCTTCCAATCCTTATCCTGTGGAGCCACCCGATACCATTGTGCAGCGGGCTGAGGCTTGGTCTGATTCATTAGAGCATTATATCGAAGCCTGGACACAGGATCTCGTTTCCGACAGTATTCCCGATGAACTCATCCCGCAGGGCATAGAAGACAGCCGTAACTTCTATTTGAAAGATCCCGACCTGGTGACGCCCGAAGAAACCTGGGCTATCCGCAAAGCGAAACCCATCAATAAAGATTCGTTGTATGCCGGCATTCCCGACCCACGCGTAACCTATCTGTTTCTTGGAACAGCCCTCGCGCCCTTTGGCAGCAAGCTGGTGATTGAAGGCGAATTTCCGCATTGCCGCTTTTTTTCGATTCAGGCTTCGCCGCCGCTCAACGGAAAGGAGTACTACTCGCAGCGGCAATTTGGTCCAGCCGAAGTGTCGATTGTCGATGCCGACATTGAACCCTTGCCGGGGCATACCAACCCTTTCAGGCCCGGAGCCGACCGCACGGCGGAGAACCGCTCGTATCGCGTCACGTTCGATCTCACTGCGGGCGATCCCGTTGCGCTAAACGACACCGCCTTCCGTCACCCATACCGCTATCACACCAACAACCGCAAAGCCGCCATGCTGGTGTACCAGGGGCCTTTGGGCTATAAGACCATCGCCGGAACGCCGCTTCCTGTGCAGGGCGACTGGAATTTGGGCTGCATCTGGATTCGGTACTATGCGCCCGACGATCAGGTGGATGCCTTTGGTGGCGTTCCTTTGCCGAAGGTGTATTATGAGCTGCCCAATGGAGAACGGTATTTCATCGGTTCCGACTTCAGCAAGCTGCAACAACGGGCCGATGCCACCATTCCCAACCGGATAACCGATCCATCGCCCGGCGCTGCGGAGGGGCCGGCTACGGGTTGGTTCAAGAGCTGGAGCATCACCCGTTCCATCCTCAATGGAGTATGCCAAACCAACAATTGGAGCCGCATCGACTCGGGTGCCCGGGTGCGTGCCATCGATCTGGGCTGGACGGGTAGGGGCGAGTTTCAGCCGCCGCCGGCCAACATCGAACCCCATGCTACCACCAACAACTACGCAACCTATCTTGGGAGAAACCTCAGCGTTCCGGAAGGCAAAGTGGCCGTGCTCACCGGGCGCCTTCCCACATTCCCATCCACCCGAAACGGAGAACCTGTAATGGGTACCGGGCAGGTGCGCTATTGGAGCATTTGCGGTATTGATCAGGATCCGCTTTCACCCATGCCGGCCACTACGATTCATGCCATCACCGACGATGAGGTGGTGGCCGATGCCTTGAACAATTATGTGATTGTGTATTCGCGTCCCGAAGACCGTCCATCCAATGCCCTGGCCTCGCGTGGCGTGAGCTGGGTGGATTGGGGAACACAATCGACCATGGGCATTTTGATGCGTTGGGTGAACATCGCCCCGCATTGGACCTTCCCCTTTGCCCCGCAGGAGCACAACCTGAACTTCAGCGTAAGCGACTGGTCGGCCACACTTTACGACAGCACCCTGTTGGGGGTGAACTGGCGCAGAGGCTTCATGCAGTGTTATTTGCCCCGTGTGCATTTGATGGATAAAGAAGAATTTGAAGCCCTCACGATGGATTTCATCACGGCCGAAGATGTTCCGGTGTGGGTTGACCCGGTGTACACCGCTGTGGGTCCCGCCGAGTCGCATTTAGCCACTGTAAGCGCCAGTTCGGTAGCCGATACTACGGCAGCCACCCGTCCTGAAAACGTGATTGACCGAAACATCAGCACCTTTTGGGCGAGTGCCTTTGGCGAGCAGGACGTTACCTTTACGCTAGACCTGGGCAGCGTGCAGCGCATTTCGGCGGTAAAGCTGAATTGGGACTGGATTTTCTTTGGTAAGGATTACACCCTCGAAGTGTCGAACGATGGCAATACCTGGAGTCCATTTGTGACGGCCGAGGAAGAAAATGGCCAAACCGATGTGTACACCGGAATTCAGGGGGTGAGCGGACGCTATGTGCGGCTCCATCTAACCCGTTTCAATGTAGGGTTTTACCGCCTGGCCGAGTTTGAGGTATACACCAGCGATTGTCGCTGCGACACTGAAATTCCAACACATATTCAGGCGAAGATCGACCGCTTTTCGGTGCGGTTGTTTCCTAACCCGGCGCGTGAAACGCTGTGGTATCAAACCTCTGCTCAAGCACCCATGCGAATCGAGTGCTTTAGTTTAACAGGAGAGAGGGTTTGGGTGGAGAATACCCCAACCGCCACAGGCGTGATGTCGTTGCCGCCAGCGTTGAACGGGGTGTTTTTGCTTCGATTTAGCGACAGTAAAGGCCGACAAAAGACTGAGCGGATCGTCTTGTATTGAGCGTGCAGCATTGACAAATCGCTAATTTTTGGCCTTTTCTTCGGTCAACACTACAGCGATTTTAGGGTTTTTCTGAATACCTGTTAAAAAATAAGCAGGTATACTGTGCACAAAACCAATCTTTAGTAGATTTGCCCCGCTTGTAAAATAAACGTATGAGATCGATACAGTTTCGTGAAGCCCTGAGGGAGGCCTTGTCAGAAGAAATGCGCCGCGATGAGCGGGTTTTCCTCATGGGAGAGGAAGTGGCAGAATACGATGGTGCCTATAAAGTGAGTCAGGGTATGCTGGCCGAATTTGGTGAAAAGCGTGTGATTGACACCCCAATTGCCGAGCTCGGTTTTGCGGGCATTGGCGTGGGCGCTGCAATGAACGGCCTTCGTCCGGTGATAGAGTTTATGACGTTCAACTTTTCGCTGGTAGCCATCGACCAGGTAATCAACTCGGCTGCTAAAATGATGTCGATGTCGGGCGGACAGTTCACCGTTCCTATCGTATTCCGCGGTCCAACCGCTTCGGCTGGTATGCTGAGCTCACAGCACAGTCAGGCCTTCGACAATTGGTACGCCAACACTCCGGGCCTTAAGGTTATCGTGCCATCTAACCCATACGATGCAAAAGGACTGTTGAAAAGTGCTATTCGCGATGACGATCCGGTTATCTTCATGGAGAGCGAGCAGATGTATGGCGACAAAGGCGAAGTGCCTGAGGAAGAATACCTTATTCCAATTGGCAAGGCCGACATCAAGCGCAGCGGAAGCGATGTAACGCTGGTTTCCTTCGGTAAGATCATCAAAACCTGTTATGCTGCTGCCGAGGAATTGGAGAAAGATGGCATTTCGTGCGAGATCATCGACTTGCGTACTATTCGTCCAATCGACTACGATACCATCATTGAATCTGTTAAAAAGACGAACAGGCTTGTTGTGGTTGAAGAGGCTTGGCCGCTCGGCGCGATTGCCACTGAGGTTGCCTTCAAGGTTCAGCGCGAGGCTTTCGACTATCTCGATGCGCCTGTGCTCCGCGTAACTTCGGCTGATGTGCCGCTTCCATACGCTCCAACATTGATTGAGGCTGCGCTTCCCAATGCCGGTCGTGTCATCAATGCGGTGAAGCAAGTGATGTACAAGTAATTCATTGACAAGGACTTATTTCTAAATAGCAGATTATTTCTTCATTCGAGGAAGAATCTGCTATTTTTGCCGTCCTTTTCTAAGTGTTAACAAACGTTAAATACCAAATCAACCTTATATGGAGAATTTCCTCTACATCGTGCCCGTGCTGGGTTTGATAGGGCTGCTCTGGATGTTTATCCAATCAAACTGGATCAACAAACAAGACGCCGGTGATGCCAAAATGCAGGGTATCGCAACTGCCATCGCCGATGGTGCTATGGCTTTCCTTAAAGCCGAATACCGCATTTTGGCCATTTACATGGTCATTGCCGGTACTGCGCTCGGCATTTTATCGCAAGTCGTTGAGTCATCACACATTCTAATTGTAGCCTCTTTTGTGGTAGGCTGCATCTTTAGTGCTTTGGCCGGATTTATTGGTATGCGTGTGGCAACTAAAGCCAACGTGCGTACTACACAAGCGGCCCGTACTTCTTTATCGAAAGCCTTGCAGGTATCATTCCGCGGTGGTCTGGTAATGGGTCTCGGTGTTGCCGGTTTGGCGGTGTTAGGGTTGAGCGTATTGTTCATCGCCTTCTTCCAGTTCTTTATGGGTGGCGAAATGGGCACCAACGTAGTTGGGATGACCCAGGTGCTTGAAGTGCTGGCCGGTTTCTCGGTGGGTGCTGAGTCAATCGCCCTTTTTGCTCGCGTTGGCGGTGGTATCTACACCAAAGCAGCCGACGTAGGAGCCGACCTCGTAGGTAAGGTAGAAGCCGGAATTCCCGAAGATGATCCACGCAACCCGGCAACCATTGCCGATAACGTGGGCGACAACGTGGGTGACGTTGCCGGTATGGGTGCCGACCTGTTCGGTTCGTATGTGGCAACCGTTCTCGCTTCGATGGTGTTGGGTAATTACATTATCCGCGACATGGGTGGTATCGACGATGCGTTTGGCGGAATCGGACCAATCCTTCTGCCCTTGGCCATTGCCGGCGTAGGTATTCTGGCCTCGATTGCCGGTGCTTTCCTCGTGAATGTTGGCGATAACGCCAAAGCCAATACCGACTCTGTTCAGGCCGCCCTGAATCGCGGAAACTGGGTGTCGATGATCATCGCTTTGGTTGCTTCTTATTTGTTCATTCAAATGATGCTTCCTGAAACCATCACCATGAAGGTTTTCAATGCCGGTGAATATTCCGAGTTAACCACCAGCTCAATGAACGTATTCTGGGCTGTGGTGATTGGTATGTTCGTTGGCGGTGCCATCTCTTACATTACCGAGTTCTACACTGGTTTGGGCAAGAAGCCTGTGCTTTCAATCGTACAAAAATCGGCTACCGGAGCTGCCACAAACATTATCGCAGGACTTGGAACCGGAATGCTTTCAACAGCTACACCGGTAATCCTCTTTGCAGGTGCCATTTGGGGTGCTTATGCCTTAGCCGGCTTTTACGGTGTAGGTATTGCCGCTTCCGCGATGATGGCTACAACGGCGATGCAGTTGGCCATCGATGCTTTTGGTCCGATCGCCGACAACGCGGGTGGTATTGCCGAAATGAGCGAGCTTCCTGCCGAAGTACGTGAGAAAACCGATATCCTCGACTCTGTAGGAAACACCACTGCCGCAATTGGTAAAGGTTTCGCCATTGCCTCAGCAGCACTTACTGCACTTGCGCTTTTCGCTGCTTACGTAACCTTCACAGGCATCAATGGAATCAACATTTTCGATGCTAAGGTGCTTGCCGCCCTCTTCATTGGAGGTATGATTCCGGTTGTATTCTCTGCGCTCGCCATGAATTCTGTGGGTAAAGCCGCCATGGACATGGTGAACGAGGTTCGTCGTCAGTTCCGCGAAATTCCAGGTATCATGGAAGGAACCGGAAAGCCAGAATACGGCAAGTGTGTGGAAATCTCCACCAAGGCCGCTCTGCGCGAGATGATGCTTCCGGGTATCATCACTATCGTTACTCCAATTATTATCGGTATCGGAATGGGTCCTGAAGCGCTTGGTGCATACATGGCCGGCGTTACCGTGAGCGGTGTACTTTGGGCCATCTTCCAAAATAACGCCGGTGGTGCCTGGGACAATGCCAAGAAATCGTTCGAGAAAGGCGTTGAAATTGAAGTGAATGGTAAAAAAGAGATTTTCTACAAGAAGTCAGAGCCGCACAAG
>CANHCM010000055.1 GCA_947459155.1 Bacteroidota bacterium
ATAATCCTTCCCTTGTCGGCCTGTATCGTGCGGCCTTCAATGAAGTCGAAGAAGCCATCCGCCTGCGGGTCGTTCTGGTTATTCAACTTATCGAGGTCGAACAGCTGTAAGAGAATTCGTCCGTTTACATTTTCCCCTTCGGGGATGACATTCATTCGTACCGAGGTTTTTTCGTCCTGGTATAAAATGTTCAGCTTAAAGTTGTCTTTGCTAATCTGGAAGCCATTCAGGGAGTAGATGTTTTTCATCATCAAATCCCAGATTGGCTTGCGGGTAAACACCTGCGTGCTTTTGAGAAGTTTCAGGACGAGTGATCCGGTTCCCTGAATATCGGTTGAGAATTCACCGACCTGATATACCTGCTGACCCTGACTGGTGTTTACGGTGTACTGAAAGGCGACAGCGAGAACCTCATCCGCGTTAAGCGACTGATTTAAAGAAATATACCCCAAAAGTGGATTTAAGGTATATTCTGTTGGATTAAGGAGTCGGGCGTTTTGGAGGAATTCGAAATCGATGGCCGGCACCATTTGCGGGGTAAAGCTGCCCGGATTGCTGAGTACATCGTTTGTTTGATCGCGGAAATTCGGGTGCAGCGCAATAAGCTGGCTCGGCTGGAGGTTGTTGTTTTCGTTTCGAGGAAAGAGCACGGCACCGGGCTGTTGAGCGGTGTAAGTGGCGGTGCCATTGTTAAAATACGCCGGATTAGATTCGCCAAGGTCGGCGAAACCTGCGATATTCCTCACATTGGTGGTGGCGTAGGTCCGGTTGGTGATGTACACTTCAACGCGGGTCACGTTAAATGGTGAGGTAACGTTGGGCAAGGTGGCCATTGACGCGTCGTAGCGGTCTTTGAACCACTGCGCGAGGAAGAAGTGTCGGTTCGCGTCGTAAGCCGAGGCCGAGATGTCGAATTGCTGGGCTTGCGCACCGCCCTGAACGGTAATGTTTTTCCGATCGCCCTGTTGTTGAGAGAAAATCGTGGTGGCCGTGAGGCGTCCGAATTTGAGTTTGCTTTTTACCCCCATCAAACTTTGGGAGCCTGTGATGAGCGTTCCGGTGAGTGGAAGGTTAACGTTACCGGCTTCGAGCAATTGAATGATTTCGTCTTCCTTCCCTTCGTATTTCAGGTTTACCCGATTGTCGAAGTTGAAGCCGGTTTCGGTGTTGTAATTGGTTTGGAGTTGAATTTTGTCGCCAATCTTTCCAACGAGGTTCATCTGAATCTTCTGTTGGAAGTTGAATGCTCCAACGCGCTGTTGACGAATAGGAAGCGCAGGGTTTTGGGTTCTAACAAAGTTTCCTCCGAAAATCAATTCTGCCGAGCCCTGCGGGCGGATGTCAATAACGTTCGAGCCAAAAATTCCGGCGAAAGCCTCGCCTGGAACGATAATTTTAGGTTGAAATCCTTTTTGTTTGGTGACGTCATCACCCGCAATCCGGTCACGCCAGTTTTTCCTTACCGCGTCTTCGAAGTCTTTGTCGACATACTCCTGAAAGGTGAGGTAATCCGGGAAGCGATAGTTTAGGTTTCCAACCTTTTGGGTGAGATCAAATTCATTGGTCTCGGTGTTCAGGTCGAAATTGGTGGTGATGTTCTCCGGATTTTTGAGCAGTAAAGGACTTGGGTTAGGGTCGAGCGGGTCGAGGTTGTCTTCGTTGAATGGAAAAGGAAGATCTACCAGCGAATCTGTGTCGGTGGTGTCGCCCGGTCCGCCAAAGGGGTGGTTAATACGCAAAATGCCTACTGGTCTGCTGTTTGCGCTCCATACGAAGAGTACGAACAAGCAGGCAAATATGCTGAAGGAAAGGTATTTAGGTAGCGTATTCAATCAGTAACCTTCAATTTTAAGACTCCCTTTGTACGTCAGATAACTTTTAAAGTTTGCTTAATCAGGGCTTCCACCGTGAGTGAATCACTGCCGGAGCTGAGCACCTTTTGAAGCGCTTTTTCTGCCACGTTCTTAGGAAATCCTAACAAAGACAGAGCAGTTAACGCCTCCTGACGGATCGTATTGTGTGTGCCTGCAAAAAGATCCGGACTCACATTTTCTTTATCGATTTTTCCTTTCAGGTCGATAATGATCCGTTGAGCGGTTTTTTCACCAATTCCTTTAACAGCCTTTAAGGTGGCAACCTGGTTGTTGAACACGGCTTCGGCAATTTCTGTAGCGCTGAGCGAAGATAGAATCATCCTTGCAGTTGAGGCGCCAACGCCCGACACATTTATCAACAGCCTGAAAGTCTCACGCTCAGCCCTGTTGGCAAAGCCGAAAAGTTGATGAGCATCTTCTCTAATTGCTTGGTGCACATAGAGTTTACACAACTCTTGCTGGCCAATCTGGCTGTAGGTGGTAAGCGAAACGTGTAAAAGATAGCCCACTCCTCCACAGTCGATTACAGCATAAGTTGGGGTCTTTTCGACCAGTTTTCCTTCAATGTAGTCGAACATACTCAGCTTCTGGATTGGGCATCAACAACGGCCAGTGTAACCATATTCACAATTTCCCGCACAGAGCTTCCCAACTGCAAAACGTGAACGGGCTTTCTCATACCCAACAAGAAAGGCCCGATGGCTTCGGCTTCCCCAATTTCCTGCAGCAGTTTGTAGGCAATATTTCCTGATGCCAAATTGGGGAAAATCAAGGTATTTACCCGTTGGTTCACCAGTTTGGAGAAAGGGAATTGCTCTTTCAATAAATCGTTATTCAGCGCGAAGTTGGCCTGAAGCTCTCCATCTACGATCAACTCAGGATGCTTATCATGGAGAATTTTTACAGCATCGCGCACCTTTACCGAGTCGGTGCCTTCGGCCGAACCAAAATTGGCGTAAGACAGCAGGGCGATACGAGGCTCAACATTCAGGTTTTTAATGGCCTGAGCTACCAGCACGGTAATCTCGGCCAGCTCCTCAGCAGTTGGATTCATGTTCACCGTGGTATCCGCGAAAAAATAAGGACCTCGTTTGGTCATCATGATATAAAGCCCGGCCACCCGATTTACGCCCTCACGAATGCCAATCACTTGTAAGGCCGGCCTGATGGTGTCGGGGTACTTTCGGGTAAGTCCCGAAATGAGCGCATCGGCATAACCGGTTCTCACCAACATGGAGCCGAAGTAGTTTCGTTCACGCATGATTTTCCGGGCCTCGAAGAAGTTGAATCCACGGCGCTTCCGCAGCTCGTAAAACAACTCACCAAATTCGGTTACTCTCTGCAATTGGCCTTCACTGCGGGGATCGATGATTTCAAGTCCTGAAATATTGATTCCATACTCCTCTGCAATTACCTCAATCTTCTCCTTGTTCCCCAAGAGAATCGGTATCGCGATGCCTTCATGCTGGGCAATCTGAGCGGCCTTCAGAATTTTGAAGTGATCGGCCTCCGCAAAAACAACGCGTTTCGGAGCGGTTTTGGCGCGGGTGCTGAGGCGATCCATCAAGGTATTGTCGCGACCCATGCGCTGAATCAGGGTGAGTTTGTAGTCTTCCCAATCTTCGATTGGAGCTGCTGCTACGCCTGAGTCGATGGCTGCCTTGGCCACAGCCGGAGCTACGGTGGTAATCAAGCGAGGGTCGAGCGGTTTTGGAATGATATAATCGCGACCGAATTGCAGATTGGTCTTGTTGTAGGCCATATTCACGCTTTCGGGCACGGGTTGCTTGGCCAGTTCGGCGATGGCGTAAACTGCAGCCAGCTTCATCGCTTCGTTGATGCAGTTGGCCCTCACATCTAAGGCTCCCCGGAAAATGAAGGGGAAGCCCAGCACGTTGTTCACCTGATTGGGGAAATCAGATCGGCCTGTGGCCATGATGATGTCGGGACGAGCCTCCGTGGCATCAACGTAAGAGATTTCAGGATCAGGATTGGCCAGGGCAAAAACAATGGCATTGGGAGCCATGCTTCGAATCATTTCTTTGGAAACGATATTTCCTTTCGATAAGCCCACAAAAACATCAGCATCTACAAGAGCTTCAGTAAGTGTATTGAGCGTTGTTTGACGGGCAAAGCGCTGTTTTTGCTCATCCAAATCGGTTCGGTCGCTACGAATAACGCCCGTGCTATCGCACATCATCAGGTTTTCAGGCTTCACGCCGAGCTGCAAGTAAAGGCTTGCGCACGAAATGGCCGAAGCCCCCGCACCATTGAATACCACCTTCACTTCGTCGATTCGTTTACCGGCCAGTTCCAGTGCGTTGAGCAAGGCCGACCCGGTAATGATCGCAGTTCCATGCTGGTCGTCGTGCATGATGGGAATTTTAAGCTCAGCCTTCAGCCTGCGCTCAATCTCAAAACACTCAGGCGCCTTGATGTCTTCGAGGTTAATTCCGCCGAATGTCGGCGAGATGGCTTTAACCGTATCCACAAACCGATCAATGTCAGAAGCATCCACCTCTATATCAAACACATCGATGTCGGCAAAAATCTTGAAAAGCACCCCTTTCCCTTCCATTACCGGTTTAGAGGCTTCCGGGCCAATGTTCCCTAGTCCCAGCACAGCAGTTCCATTCGAAATCACGGCTACCAGGTTGCCTTTGGCCGTGTATTCATACACCGACTCAGGCCTTACATGAATTTCCTTGCAAGGCTCAGCAACTCCGGGCGAGTAGGCCAACGAGAGGTCGAGCTGCGTAGAAGTAGGTTTTGTTGGGATGACTTCAACTTTTCCCGGTTTGCCTTTCGAGTGGTAATCCAGGGCTTGCTTTTTTCTGTATTCGTCCATAACTGTGCTTTCCGGACTGATTGCTCAAACCGGTTTATACAAGAGGGCAAAAATACAGGAAAAGCGTCGCGGCAACATGCTATCTTTTCAACAATTTGGCCCGAGCATTATGGATGGCTTTCGTTTGATTTCGTAGCGCTTTGTGTAGATTTGAAACGATTTACAAACCATGAAAACAACATCTAAGCATGCCGGCCGCCCCATGGTGGTGGTGTTAACCGGGGCAGGGGTGAGTGCAGAAAGTGGAATTAAAACTTTCCGCGATAACAATGGCTTGTGGGAGGAGTACAATGTGATGGACGTGGCCACACCTGAAGCCTGGAGAGCTAATCCAGAACTGGTAACCCGTTTTTATAATTTACGACGCGTGCAATTGGGCACCGTAAAACCCAATCCAGCGCATCTGGCCTTGGCCGAGTTGGAAAAGCACTTCCCGTTACAGATCATCACTCAAAATGTTGATGACCTTCACGAACGCGCAGGCTCTTCGCAAGTGATGCATTTGCACGGCGAGCTTACCAAAATGAGGTCAACGGTTTACCCGAATGATGTTTACGAGGTCGGCTATCGCGAAATGGAAGCCGACGCCCGTTGCAGTAAAGGCACCGTTTTACGTCCTCATATTGTGTGGTTTGGCGAAGAGGTTCCCCTCATTTCAGATGCCGTAGAGTGGGTAAGTAAGGCCGACATCTTATTGGTAATTGGTACCTCTTTAAATGTGTATCCGGCTGCCGGCTTGCTTCACTATGCGCCACGCCGTAGCGAGAAGTATCTCATCGACCCCGGTGACCACAATCCGGAGGGCATTCCGGGACTTGTTTTTATTCAGGAACCCGCAGGATTGGCCATGCCCTTGCTGGCCGAAAAGCTGATTCGCAAATATGCCGATGATTAGTTTGGGCTTCCTGTAAAATTCTCAATAGTCTTTGGAAGGGGTTTTATTCTGGCCTTGTAGAATCCATGCGTTGTAGCATGGTGAAATCGCAGTATTTCGATAGCCCCAATAAAGCATTTGCTGTACTTCAGGTTTTTCCGTAAGTACTATTCGACCGGCCTTAGTTGGGACGGGCAGTAAGTAAAATCAGCTGGTAAAGCTTGTCCTGCTTGCTTTTTTTCTTGTTTTCTGCAATGCCCGCCGCTCGATTAAATCCGCCCACATAGTAGCGCTGAATCCAGGGAACCACAGCTACCATGGCATCCACCAGCGAGTAATTGATAGCGACAATAAACCCAACCGTAAAGAATCCGCCGGTTAACAATAGCGAATTAATCCCATTTTTGATGTCGCCCGCATAAAACTGACCCAGTCCGGGTAGAAAAATACTCATCAGTTTCGCCTTCTTGGGGTTGGGGTGTTTGATCGATTCAAGGGCATTAAACAGACTATCAATTTGGCCAATTCTGTTTTTCGCCTCCGGCGGGATGGCTCCTCGAAAATGTTGGCGGCTCTCCGCGAAATTTTGAATGTTGAAATAGCTTACACCCAGCAGAAATTCCCGGGCCTGAATGAGGCTATCAGGAAGCGCATCGCTCATTCCCAGCAACTCGATGAGCGCCAGTTGGAAATCCTCATTGCGCAGCTGAGCTGAGGCTTTGAAAAGGGTGTTTCGGGCCACGGTGATCTCGTCGAACGAAGCCTGCACCGCAGAACCGAAATACCGGGCTGCCTGTTCAAATTGTGAAGCCCTACTGGAAATCTGCCCCAGCATTTCAAAGGCCTGCGCATCGTATTGCCCTTGTCCGAAAAAGATGACCCTTTCCAAGGCCAGCGAAGCCGCCTGATCATTGCCCATCAGGAAATTCGTCTTCCCCAGCTGAAAGGTTTCTTCCAGATTCTGGCCCTGTAAGGCAATCTGCGTCAGCAGACTAAGGATGAGCCCAAAAACGATTCTCAATGTCGGCATGAATACTCTTCCATTTTCGGTCGTTGTACCTTTTCGCGCTTCGGGCGGCACCATAAATATTACCCAAATAAAAACCGGCTCCCAGTCCGGCAGAAATCCAACCGTACGCCGATTTTGTTCCTTTGTCGTTGAAGCCTCTCCAGGCCTGGTAGGCCATCACACCAATGGTGACAAACCCGATCACTGCATCTTTTTTCTCCCCGGCATACCATTTTCCGCTTCCCGGAATGATGGCCGACATGGCAGCCGCCAGTCCCGGTTTTTTGAACCGCAGGGCCAATGCTTGTTCCTGGCTTTTTCGCAAAGGACCAAACGTGGAGTCAACGGGCATTTCGTAAATGGCTGCTACAGAGGCGGCTGTTTTGCGCTGCATGAGTAGCGACCAACCTTGATAGTAAGCCTTGACATTCGGTTGTATTCTGGAAGCTTCGCTCATGTATTGTGCAGCCTGATCGAACTGTCCGGAGCGAATCAGCGACCAACACAACAAGTGATCGATGCGTTGAATAGGCCGTGAAGCAGAAGCCTGAATTTGGTGCATTCTCCGAATGGCCAGCGGGAAGTCGTTTTGGAGCAGGTAGCTTTCTGCCAGCTCAATTTTCAGGCTGTCTGACTCCGGGTGCATGAATGCCAATCGTTCCAATTCGGCAGAGGCCAGCACAAACTGCCCCGATTGTTTGAGGTATCGGGCAAAGGCGGCCGAATTTTCGGCGTCATACAGGTTTTGGCTTTGCAAGAGATTACAGCAAAGTGTCCCCAACAAAGTGGCAAGTATGAAGCGGGTGAAGTGTTTCATAGTTTACGGATGGTCAATGAGCAGCATCCGTTCCGGATCAATGGTATAGAGTTCAGGGCTCATGCCGTTGCAGCGCTGGAGGCGATCGAGCGTTGACAGCATGCCGAGCAGTGCGCCGTGTTTTTTCACCGCCAATAATCCAAATTCGGAGCAGGAAGGGTGAAATGTACACTTGTTAAAGTCTTGCGACGAGAAGGCAAACTTGTAAAACAAGAAAAGCCCTGAAAATACCATCTGAATTTCGTTGGTATTGTTCTTTGCAGCCTGGTATTTCGGCGGCTCAACAGGATGGTGGTAAAGGCCTGAATAGTGACTGGCATCAATCAGTTGAGCCTGAAGGGCGCTACTTAGCAGGCACAGGAAAATTATAGATTTCATTTTCTCCGTTCTCGTTCACCTTCAGGTTTTTGAAGGTTGAAATTTTGGTGCTTTTCCCACTTTGGGTTCCGTTGGCAGAAACCGGGTAGATAATTTCGGTGATTTCTTCCGGGAATAGAATTCCACCGGATTTTAGCATGCCTTTGAACAATTGCTTCTTGAGCAATTCGTTTTTCGGCGAATAAAATGCGATACCGTACAGGCTATTGTTTTTTCGGGAAATGACCACATTTCCCATGGCTTTCTTTAGGCGTTCATCAGGAATCCAGGTGGTGATGACCTGGTCGCCTTCTTTCTTTACTTCACCAGCTTTGTAGAAGGATTTTTCAAGGCCGAAATTGCCGAGGTTGTTACTCAGTGCATAATCGAAGATGGTAGAGCTGGGCAACATGGGAATGAATTGTTTGCCAACCAGTTTTCCATTGACAATCTTGTGAAAGATGGTGTCGGTGATTACCCAGGTTTCTTTTTCAGGGAAGCGCACCTGATACACCAGTTTCTTGTGGGTTCGGTCATAATACACCGTACCCATAGTCAGGCTCATTTGCCCATTTTGATTTTTTTCCTTGATGCTGAAATCAGCCTTCATCCTAAAACGATGTTGCCCAATACTAAGATTGGGCAACATCATCAAAAAGATTAAAAGTGATCCTGCACCGGAAAGAATCCGGCTCAACTTCATAGACTTAACTTAGAAGAACAGGAATGCGTTTCCGGCTACGAGTACCCAGAATACCCACCACAACAGGTAAAGACCACCTGAAACGGCACATCCAATAAAGGCTTTTTTGGTCTCATCGCGGTCGTCGGCAACAAAGTAAACAAGTGCAACACCCGCTACGTTAAAGCAGAAACCCCAAAGGAAAGAAGGAATCCCCAGTGGTGGCTCGCCCATGGTTGACAAAGTTCCCAACACGTCGCCAGAATTAACTACGTTCGCAGTGAGCGGATTGTCAGTACCCATTTCAGAAAGGGTAACGCCTTCATTCGCATTCACAAACTGCTCAAGTTCATTGAGTTGAGCAAATTCCGCATTGATTTCCTGTTCGTCAACCTGAAATAATTCAGCGTTAGAATTCGCAAAGCCAAAGTTGCAGGCTACTGCGAGAACAGCACTAAAGAGTACTTTTTTGATCATGGTATGTTAGCTTTATTGTTCCAAGGGCAAATATAGGTTTTCAGTTAGCTTGAGCAACTTTTGCAAGTGTTTTTGCTCATTCCGATTCGGTTTTTTGTTAGCGGTTTAGCGAGTTCTTTGGTTAAATATATTGATAATCAAAGAGGTAAACTGTGGACATTAACTTTCCTTTTTCTTTTTTCGATAATGCCTTCCATATACACTCAAGACCAAAACGGGCATGAGTACAAGCTCGGCTAATAAGGCAATGACCAGGGTAAGCGAGATGAGCAATCCCACATAGAAGGTCGATTTAAAGTCGCTGAGCATAAGGGTAGAAAAGCCCGAGGCGATGACCATAGCGGTGAGAATCATGGCTTTTCCGGTCGACAAGAACGTGATGCGCAAAGCCATGGGAAGGCTGTAGCCTTTTTCAAGCTCTATTTTTAATCGGCTAATTACATGCAGGGTATCGTCGACGGCAATACCAAAGGCGATGGAGAAAATAATGGAGATGGTTACTTTCATCTCCACGCCCGCAAAACCCATAATTCCGGCAATGACAATCAGCGGAATAATATTGGGCAATACGCTGAGTAACATCATCCGCCAGGAGCGGAAAATTAGCCAGATAATAAGCATCAGCACGGCAATGTCGAGACTTAGACCTTCGAGCATGTTTTGGGTGAGGTACAGATTGCTTTTATCAATCAGATCGGAGCTTCCGGTAATGCGATACTCTACTGTCGAACTCGGTATTTTATCGATAAACTGTAACAGGCTGTCGTTTTTGAGTCCAACCGCTTTACTTCCTTTCTCCTTGAGCCTTCCGGCCATGCGTCCGTATTCGCCATTGGTGGTGATGAGTTGGCGGACCGCCTTTTCCTTCAGGTAAGGCTTTAGCTTCCTGATTAAACTGTCGTGTTCTGCTTGCGAGCCGGGCAATCGGTTCCATTCCGGGAGGCCATCATGCACCGCCTGATTCATCAAACGCAAAAACGACAGCGGGCTTACCAAACCTCCGATGTGCATCGTATCAATGAGGTATTGCTCGATTTTTCGGAGCTCCTCGGTCGACTTCCAGCTTAAAATGCCTTGCTTTTCCTGGCTTTTCAGCGAAAGCTCGAATCCTCTGACGCCACCGAAACGGGCATCAAAAAATTCAAACTCTTTTTTAATCGGGTCATCGGGCTTGAGATCGTCTAATACCGAATTGTTGATTTCGATGCGACTGATTCCCCACAACGAAAGCACAATGATTACGGCCGTTCCAATCAAAATTTGAATGGGGTAGCGGTATACTTTCATCAGGAGCTTGCGCAAGGCCCGATCCCATTTTTCATTCACCGTGTGAATCTTAAATCGGTTGGGGTTTTTCACCCTGAGCAGCATCCAGGGTAAGATGGTGATCGATAAAAGGTATGCCACCACAACGCCCACTGCCGTATAGGTCCCGAAATCTCGAATGGGTTGGATATCGGTTGTATTCAGGGTTAAAAACGCCACTGCTGTTGAGATGCAGGTGAGAAAAGTGGCAAATCCCACCTCTTTCAAAGCCAGTTTTATGGCCTGCACTTTTCCATGTCCTTCATCAATCTTTTCGTAAAACTGGCTGGCAATGTGGATGACATCCGACATGCCCACTACGAATAAGATGCAGGGCATCAGAATAATCATGATGTCGATGGATTTCCCGGTAACGGTCATGATTCCAATCGTCCAGGCAATGGAGAGAATAACCACCAGCACAGGAACCACAACGCCCCAGGCATTTCGGAAGGTGAACCACAGGAAAATGACTACCAACACGGCGGCCAGCGACATAAACAGCAGCAGTTCATAGCGTGTTTTGTAGAGGTAGGCCTGTTCTGATTTAATTTTTCCGGTGACCTTAATTTCGTCGAAACCCAGATTTTGAATGCTCGACTCAACAGTGTCGAGTAGCGTATCGGCCGCCGACTTTTCGAGTTGCTCATCGTGGAAAACATAGATACACAAGGCTTTTTTATCGCTCGAAACGAGGTTCCCGAATACTTCCGGGTAATTGGCCAGTTGTGGTAAGTCGAGTTGGAGGAGTGAATCGGCTTCGAAACGGAGCAGCGGAATTTGGATTACACCAAAGGAGTTGATGATGGGCGTTTCGGCCGTTGTAATGCTGTTAACTCTTTTTACATGCGGCAGTGCGCTGAGCTGAAGGCTGAGTTGGTTGGCCTTTCGGAGACTTGCGGTATCGAGAACGCCTTTTTCGTTGAGCAGTCCAATCATCAGGAAGTCGTTGTCGCCTCCAAAACGCTCACGATGGGCAAAGTAGAAGTCGGCCTCATCGCTTTCGACCGGGAAGAAATGCTCAAAATTGTAGTCGAACTTCAGGTTCAAGGCTGAAACAATCAGCCAAACTGTGGTTAAGGCAATTGCAACGATTGAAAAGTTCAGAACCCGGTTAAACATCTATCCTTATTTCTTCAATGCCCAAATAACAATGCCTGTGCACAACACCACACTGAGGGTAATGTTGACCAAAGCCCAAAGAATATCACCTTGCTTGATCAGTTGAGCGGTTTCCAGACTGAACGTGGAAAATGTACTCAGGCCTCCGCAAAAGCCGGTGATGAGCATCAAGCGAAGCCCTTCCGAGAGGTCATCACCCTGAAAAACCCTGAGCCACAAGGCTGCCACAAGACAGGCCAAAACATTGGCGGTAAGCGTGGCCATTGGCAAACTGCCGATTGTGCGGTTTTGGATGGCTACCGATAGCCCGAACCGAACCAGGCTTCCTGCTCCACCGCCCAGGAAGACGTAGAGAAATGAGCTCCAATTCATGATGCAGGAACAAGAAAACGGCGAAAAACAACAAAGGCCAGGTAGGCCAGCAAAGCCCCGGCGGTCCAGCCAGTTAGCACATCAAGCGGGTAGTGGGCTCCCAGATAAATTCGGCTGTAGCCTACCAAAATGGTCCAAATGCCTAACAGAATGGCAATTCCACGGCTTTGAAACAGTAAACTCAGAAATACGGTAAGCGCCATGGTATTGGAGGCGTGGGAGGAATAAAATCCATAAGTGCCGCCACAACGCCCATCTACAAGATGAATATCGGCCTGTAAAGCCGCCTCATGGCAAGGCCTTTTTCGTTGAACGGTGTTTTTTACGGCAACGCTCAGTTGATCGCTCACCAAAATCAAGAGGGCTATACTCAGTAAGCTTTTGAAAAACAGAGGTTTGGATTGACTAAATAGCCTAAATGCTAAGTACAGATACACCGGAATGGCAAAATAGCGCGTCGAAATAAGCTCCAGGGCGCCATCCAGGAAGGCCCCTCCATCGAAATTCAACCATTTAAAAAGCGATGTATCGAGTTCAATCATAGCTCGGGTTGCGGGTTGAGCTCTCTCCACAAGAGATCTTTCAGTTGAACCAGCCCTTTTCCGGTATGCGACGAAACGAACAAATGGGGAATGTTGGGGAGGTCTTTTTGGAGCTCAAGCTCGAGTTCTTCGTCGAGCAAATCGGCTTTGGAGATGGCCAAAACACGCCGTTTATCGAGCAGTTCGGGGTTGTACTGCCTGAGCTCATTCAGCAGAATCTGATACTCTTTGTGGATGTCGTCGGCATCGGCGGGCACCAAGAAGAGCAACAGAGAATTTCGCTCGATATGACGAAGGAAGCGCAAACCAAGTCCGCGACCTTCGTGAGCGCCCTCGATGATTCCGGGAATATCGGCCATAATGAAGGAGCGAAAGTCACGATAAGGCACTATTCCCAGTTGGGGAACGAGGGTGGTGAAGGGATAATCGGCAATTTCAGGTTTGGCTGCCGAGAGTTTAGAGAGCAAGGTCGACTTACCGGCATTGGGAAAACCGACCAAACCTACGTCGGCGAGGATTTTCAGCTCCAAAATCATCCAATTGTCTTCTCCCGGTTCTCCCGGTTGCGCAAAACGCGGAGTTTGGAGGGTTGCCGATTTAAAGTGGGCATTTCCCATACCACCCCGGCCACCTTTCACCAGCACCCGTTCTTCGCCGTCTTCGGTTATTTCCATCAGGATTTCTCCTGTTTCAGCGTCACGGGCAACGGTTCCGAGCGGCACATCGAGAATTTCATCTTTTCCGTTTTTGCCATGTTTGAGGGCGCTGGTTCCGTTTCCGCCGGGCTCCGCAATAACGTGCTTGCGGTATTTCAGGTGAAGCAAGGTCCACAATTGGGCATTGCCCCGCAGCACTACATGTCCGCCACGCCCGCCATCACCTCCGTCGGGGCCGCCCTTGGCCGTTGTTCTGTCGCGGTGGAAATGCACTGATCCTGCTCCACCTTTCCCGGAGCGGCAGCAGATTTTTACATAATCCACAAAATTGGTTTCGGCCATGATGCTGAATTGAAGGGGCAAAAAAACAAAAAATCCCCGCCGGAATGGCAGGGATTCTTACAGAATCTTGATTTTTAGTGACTTGCCAGGTAAGCAGCTACGCCTTCATGGGTGTCTTTCAGGGCTTTGTCGCCTTTTTTCCAGTTGGCCGGACAAACCTCACCGTTTTCTTCGAAGTACTGGAGAGCATCTACCATACGGAGGGCTTCATCCACATTGCGACCTAAAGGGAGGTCGTTTACGAGCTGGTGACGCACGATGCCGTCTTTATCGATTAAGAAGAGTGCGCGGAAGGCGATCATTGGACCTGTGGTGGTCATTTCACCATCTTCGTTGTAGTCGTATTCTCCGAAGAGTACGCCGTAATTCAGAGAGATGGTTTTGGTGGTATCGGCCACAATAGGGTAGGTGATGCCTTTAATTCCA
>CANHCM010000056.1 GCA_947459155.1 Bacteroidota bacterium
CAGGTGGGCTTAACCAGTCCCGGAAATATTGGGGCAGACGTTTGTCACCTCAACCTGCATAAAACTTTCGCAATTCCGCACGGCGGCGGCGGTCCGGGCATGGGTCCAATTGGCGTGAACCACAAGCTGGCACCGTATCTTCCCGGTCATGGACTGGTGAAAACCGGTGGCGAAAAGGCCATCCACGCAGTGTCGGCAACACCATTCGGAAGCTCGCTGATTTTGCTCGTTTCCTACGCGTACATTAAAATGCTGGGCGCTGATGGCCTTACGAACGCCACGCGTTATGCCATCCTCAATGCGAACTACATGCGGGCGAAACTGGAGCGCCACTATCCGGTGCTTTACAAAGGACACGCAGGGCATGTGGCGCACGAGATGATTCTCGATTGTCGCGAGTTTAAGAAGACCGCCAAGGTGGAGGTTGCCGATATTGCCAAGCGTTTGATGGACTATGGCTACCACGCACCAACGGTTTCTTTCCCGGTACCCGGAACAATCATGATTGAGCCCACAGAAAGCGAGGCTTTGGCCGAACTCGACCGCTTTTGCGAAGCCATGATCAGCATCCGGAATGAGATTGCGGAGATTGAAACCGGCCTCGCCTCGCCGGAAAACAATGTGATTGTGAACGCTCCACACACGGCGAAAATGGTCATCAACGACAGTTGGGACAAGCCTTACAGCCGCGAAAAAGCAGCCTACCCGCTTGCCTGGGTTTCTGACAACAAATTCTGGCCATCGGTTGGGAAAGTCGACAACGCTTATGGAGACCGAAATCTGGTATGCAGCTGTTTACCGATGGAGGCCTATGCCAAAGCAGAAGCATAAACTTTCAACACCGGCTTGTAAATCCCGCACATAACCCTACATTTGCGAATTAATAACCACACGTTAACACACGATGAAATCACGTTTCCTAATCGCTTCGCTGCTCGGGTGTACAGTGATGGCCTTTGCTCAAAAGGCTCAACTGCCCGGTGTAAGCGTAACAAAAAACAAAGCCGCCTTTGCCAATGCTGAGGCTGGTGTAATCAACGAAGGTTCAAGACAAACAATCTGGACTGACGATTTTTCCAATGCTTCGAACTGGGTAATCGCCAACGAAGTTGGGAACAACGACAACTGGGTAATCGGAACTAACGGCCCAGCGGGTACGCAGTTTGGTATTCCTGATATTGCTTCCACAACGGCTTCAAATGGTTTTGCACTGTTCGATTCTGACATTCTTTGCTCAGGTAACCAAGTTGCAAACCTGACTACAGCCAATGGTGTCGACTGTTCAGGCTTCACTGAAGTGGCTTTGCGCTTTCAGCAGCAGTACAGAAGATTCCGCGATTCTACATTCGTATTCGTATCAAACGACGACGGGGCAACATGGGTGAAATATCCGGTGAATGTACCCCTAACAAACAACGACTTCGTAGCAAGCAACCCGGATATTGCCGCTGTTAACATCACACCAACCGCTGCAGGACAAGCGAACGTAAAAATTCGTTTCCAATTCTACAGTCCTTCTACGTTAGGAGCGGGCTCAGGATGCGCTTATTCATGGATGGTAGACGACGTAGAATTGTACGTTCCTCCGGTAAACGAGCTTCGCATTACTGCAATGTACCACGCAGACATCGTAGCTGATTTTGAACAAGGTACTACACCACTTAGCCAAGCTGACACTGTATTTGCCGGTTTCACCGTAAAAAGTGAAGGTTCTGCTGTGCAAAATGCAACAGTAAACTGGTCAGTAAAGCGCAGTGGTGCTACTGTTGCCAGCGGTACTGCTCCAACTCCAGTGACTGTTGGCTCTTTTGAAACTGTAACTGCATTCCTTTCAACCAACTACGTTCCTGATCAAACAGGAAGCTACACCGTTGAGGTTTCGCTTGTAGGTGGCGACAATGATCCAACTCCAGACAACAACAGCGGAGTGAAAGCTTTCACCATTTCGGATAACCTTTTCGCTTCGGTAAATGGTCTTGCCAACGTTGGAACTGTGTCTTACAGCGGCGCTGGTCCTGTTTTCGACGCTTACAAAGCGGGTCAGCAGTATTTGATTAAGGCCCCACAAACATTATACAACATCGACTTTGCCGTATCTGGTGGATCAACACCAGCTGCTCAAAACGTTGAATTGCAAGTAGAGCTTTTCGACAATACACTGGCTACTCCACTTGCTTTGGAAGCTTACAACATTTCTGCAAGCCACCCAACTACAGCTACTTGGGTTTCTTCTGCACTTTCTACCCCGGTTGACTTAGCGCCTGGTGTTTACATTGCTTCAATCGGAAACCTTGATTCTGACAAGCGTTTTACCTTCTTTGCAGAAGACGGTGACGATGATACAGGAACCCTGATGAATGGTCCTTTCGGTGTTGGTGGAGCTGTTGACTGGTTTATCGGTTACGATTTCTCTCCTGCAGTAGCACTCAATTTCGAAAACACAATCGGTTTTGAATCGATTGAGAATGTAAACAACCTCAACGTATTCCCTAACCCTGCTAACGAAAGCATCACAGTAACTGCTACTTTCGGAAAAGTAAGCACAATGCGTTTGAGCCTTGTTGATTTGAGCGGTAAAGAAGTATACTTCAAATCAATCTCTGGTAACGTAGCTGCATTCAAAGATGTTATCGCACTGGATGAGTTCGCCAATGGTATCTACACCTTGCGTCTCGAAAGCAGCAAAGGTATCTCTACTCAAAAAGTAGTGGTAGCACACTAAGCTGTTATAATCCGCATTTATAAAACCCTCTGAGCGCAAACTCAGGGGGTTTTTTCTTTCTTTGCAATCTCAATGAAATACACCTTATTCTTCTTTGCTTTCTGGTGCTGCACATTAGCTGTTCAGGCGCAAACCGATACGCTCGACCAATTCTGGAAGCAAGCGGCCGATACGGGCATTCTGGCTTCGCCTAACGGCGGATGGGTTTCCGGAACCAATGGATATGGCGATCGGGAAAAGCACCAAGCGTTTTTTAATACCCGCACCTATTCGGTATTGGGCGCCATTGTATGGATTGCCAAGCTTGATACAATCTCTGGAAATGCGGAGAATTCTCGCACCTGGCTTAAACTCAAGCGACTCGACATCACCACCACCGCTACGGCACCCTTCATCCGCGGACCGCGCGAAACCATCGACTCTGTAGCCTTTCCTCTTTCTACCTTACAAGCCGGCGACAGCCCTGAAACAGGATTCAACTGGTTGCCTTTTCCAACACCTGTGCTGGTTAACCAACCCTATACCATGGGTTTAACCGTGTTTGATGAGTTGCAAAACGACACGCTCGCACTCATGCACTCCGAACTCGACAGTGTGAGTGCTTCAGGCCGCAGTTGGGAGCTCTACAACGGTCGCTTTCGCCGCATGATCGACAGCTGGGGCTTGAACATCGATTTTGCCATCTTTCCGGTTATCGATACCACACTCAACGCGACAAACCTCCCAGTTTCCTCTTTCGACTTAAGGCTCTTCCCCAACCCAACCCATTCGGTTTTACACCTCGATGGATTTCCGGATTCTACCAACGGAGAGTTCGACGTAAATCTGTATTCCGCTGATGGCCGACATCTTAGAAATCAAAAAATACAACATGCAGGTGGAGCATTAACCCTTGGTGTGGATGACCTCTCGCCCGGCATTTATCTGATTAAACTCAGTAATGCCAAAGGTTGGGGCGTGAAGCCATTTGTGATTCACCGATAAATCAGAAAATTTGTTTTTTCCTATATTGCCCTCAGATTCTAACTTTAGCTTCAAACACATACGACATGAGAAAGTTCTGTACGATTTTATCACTGCTTTTTAGTTTGACTGTCTTCGGACAATCGGCTGTTCCACGCGTTAATTTAGAAAAGTATCGCGTTTCAAACGAAGAAGTAGCCGCAGCAAAGGCGCGCTTGAATCAGGCCGCCGAAAGAACAAGCTATTCAATTTACGTCGACTATCCGGTTGCCGATCAAATTGAGTCGGGTTCACCAACAATCCAAAACTTTTTGTGGACTTTTAACTCAGGCTACGATGCCAATGATACCGACGTGGTAGCCATGAATTACATCGGAGTACGTATCCGCGATTTGATTGGGTACACAGATCCAACCCAGGACCCGCTGGCCACTTACGTTGGACCATTCCCTTACAACAACTCAACAACCATCACCATCGACTCTATCTACGCGCTGTTTTCGCACGAAAACAACTCTGGCTTACCCGATACTTTCATCGTTGAGTTGCGTCAGCAAAATGCAGGTGGTAACCTGTTGCCAAGCGGAGCTCTGGTGTGGTCTGACTCAGTAATTACAACCAGCACTCTTTCACCGGGTGGCAACTGGCTTGGTAGCAATGCCCTGTTTTCGTTGGCCATGCCTTGCGGTATTACCACTACACCTAACCAGCGTGTTGGTGTTACCCTTCAATACAGAGCACCAGAGGCCGACACTCTCGGTATGCTTGCCGGCTTTGTTCCAAACCCCGACAATACCGAACTCGCCCTCAAAACTCGCTTCCCGAATTCATTCTTCCGCTGGATGGGCGTGCTGAGCAGCCAGGTTGTAAACAGTTCAAACATCTTCTTCCCTCCTGCTCCAGGTGCCGACACCGGTTACTTCGAAGCACAAAACTGGCAGATTTGGGCGCTGGTAACCTTCATCGATGAGACAGGCTTTAAGAAAAGCATGTATACAAACATGGACATGGGCAACAGCTACCCTAACCCAACTCTCGATGCAAGTCGCTTTAACTTTAGCACAGCGAAGCCACAAAACATCAACCTCGAGATTTTCGACCTCAATGGCCGTGTGATTTACACCCGCAACCTGGGCTTCCGCAATACCGGAGATCACCTGGTTGAACTTCCTTCAGATCAATTAGAATCGGGAACTTACTTCTACCGATTACAGGGCGAAGAAGGAACTTCAGAAATGAAGAAGTTTACGGTTGTACGCTAAAAGTACTTTGAAATAGAAAAGCCCCGGAATCACAGAGACTCCGGGGCTTTTTTATTGCTTAAACAACAGCGAACTATCGCCAAAACTCAGAAAGCGATACTCGTTTTCCAGGGCATGCTCATATACCTTGCGCCAATCGTCGCCAATAAAGGCCGACACCAACAGCAATAAGGTGCTCTGAGGCTGATGAAAATTCGTAATCAACCGATCGGCCATACGGAGCTTGTAACCGGGCGCAATCAACAAGCCGGTTTCTCCATGCAAAGAGCTGAGTCCGTGGCGGCGCATCCTTTCCAGCAGCGAGTCCAATACTTCCGGGTAAGGCAAACAGGCCTCCTCCGCATAATCGTAAGGCTCCCATTGATGCACCTTCATCACGGGCAACTCCGATTCAGGGGCCCGGTGCAAACGCAGAGCCGTCCAGTAAAGGCTTTCCAAACTGCGTAATGAGGTTGTGCCCACCACCGTAATGTTACCATTGTGTTTGGCCAGCAAAGCCATGAGCTCAACAGGCACAATCACCTCCTCCTCATGCATGGTATGCTCGGCCATGGTTGAGGCTTTCACGGGTTTAAACGTTCCGGCTCCAACGTGCAGGGTGAGCGATTCGGTGAGCACGCCCTTTGCCCTGAGCTCCTCAAAAGTTCTTTCGGTGAAATGCAAACCCGCCGTGGGAGCTGCAACCGAGCCCTTCTCCTTCGCATAAACGGTTTGATAACGCTCGGCATCGCCGGCCACAGGCTCACGCTTCAGATAGGGTGGCAATGGAATGTTTCCGGCCAGCTCCAGCACATCGGCAAAACAAAAAGTGGAAGGCGCCCATTCAAAATGAACCTTGTAGCCATCCAACACACGCTCGCCTTTACGGGCCCAAAGCTTCAGCGGACCTGCCTCCCAAAATAATACGTCATGGTCTTTCCACTTCCGCGCCTGACCCACCAAACAGAGCCAATCGGCCGATCCGGTTTGCAGCATGGCCGTTGGAATGTCGGTATGCGCGCCGGCCGGCTCCAAACAGAAAATCTCCACAGCGGCCAGCGAAGGCGTTTGAAAATGCAATCGGGCCTGAACCACCCGCGTGTGATTGAAAATCAACAAGTCGCCCGAATCGAAGAACTCCGGCAACTCATAAAACACCCGATCGCTGATGTTCCCGTTGCGGTAAACCATCAGTTTTGAGGCATCGCGCTGCTCGGTTGGAAAACGGGCGATGCGCTCGTCGGGTAAATCGTAGTTGAAGGCCTCTATCGATAAAGATGATGGATGCTGGCTCACAATTTCTGGGAAGCTTTACGGATTCGCTGGAACAGTTCGGAGGCGTACACGAAATCGTTTACCTCCTTATTGTCGGTTTCAAGGATGCTGTTTTTGTCGCCTTCCCACCATTTCTGACCCTTGTTCAGGTAAATGATCTTCTGGCCAATCTCGAGTACCGAGTTCATATCGTGGGTGTTCACAACTGTGGTAATGTTGTACTCCTCGGTGATCTCCTGAATGAGGTTGTCGATCACAATGGAGGTTTTGGGATCAAGGCCCGAATTGGGCTCGTCGCAAAACAAATACTTAGGGTTTAAGGCAATGGCGCGGGCAATGGCCACACGCTTTTTCATACCGCCGCTAATCTGACTTGGATACAGTTGATAGGCCGCGTTCAAATTCACCCGATTCAAACAGAACTCCACCCGATCTTTAATCTCGGATTCGTGCATCGAAGAGAACATTTGCAGCGGAAAAGCCACGTTCTCCCAAACGGTTTGCGAATCAAACAAGGCTCCACCCTGAAATACCATCCCAAAATCCTTTCTGAGCAATCGCTTGTCTTCCTCGGTCGATTTTGAAAACTGCCGGCCATCATACAAAATATCGCCTTCATCGACCGTATACAACGCCACGAGGCACTTCATCAGCACCGTTTTTCCCGAGCCACTGCCACCAATCACCAGATTGGTCTTGCCCGTTTCGAAGACCAACGAAACGTCATCGAGAATTTTACGGCCACTAAACGATTTACTGATGTGCTGAACCTCAATCATGAAAGCATCATTTGAGTGAGTAAATAATTGGCCAACAACAAGATAATACTGCTATACACCACGGCTTTAGTGCTCGAAACACCCACCTCCAACGCGCCGCCCTCGGCATAGTACCCAAAAAAGGCAGAAATTGAAGTGATCAAAAAGGCAAAGACCACGGTTTTTATCAAGGCATACGACACGTAAAATGGCACAAAGGCATATTGAAGTCCATACACAAACTCGTGCGTCGAAACCACACCGGCCAGCAAACCAAAAATTAATCCTCCGGCCATCCCCAAAAACATAGAAATAACAATGAGGAATGGGTTGATAAATATGGCGGCCAGAATTTTCGGAAGTACCAGAAATGAGCCTGAATTTACGCCCATGATTTCCAAAGCATCAATCTGCTCGGTAACCCGCATCATTCCAAGCTCAGAGGCAATCGACGAACCTACCTTTCCGGCCAAAATAAGGCTGATAATCGTAGGCGAAAACTCCAGCAAAATAGAGTCGCGCGTGGCTAAACCTACCGCGTAAAGCGGGATGAAAGGACTGGTAATGTTGTAGGCCGTTTGTATGGTTAGGGCTGCACCCATAAACAGCGAAATGATCATGATGATGGGCAATGAATTAATGCCCAGGGAGTTAACCTCGAAAAAAAATTGTTTCCAAAAGCGCTTCCACTGCTGCGGCCTGCTAAAAACAATGCCGATAAAGAGGAAATACTTTCCGAGAGTTTCAAACACCTTCATCGGCGTAAATTTCGGTGAAATTTAGCCAACTGAACATGCGCTTTGAGGCAATTATCAAAGTGCTGTTGTTAATGCCTTGCACGTAACTTTGCAGGCTCATGCAAAATTACCCCGAAGCATTCCGCAATCTCGCCAGCCGCCACTCCTGCGTTGTTTGGCTTGAATCCAATGCCTACCCCGACCGCTACGGACGGTTAGCGCGAATGCTTGCGGCAGGAGGAACGCAAAAAGCAGAAGTCTGGAAGCCTACTTCCGAAGAATGGAACTCCTTCTGCGCTTTTGTGGAGGCAAATCCATCGGTTTTCAAACCCCTCCTTCTCAGCTACGGACTCAAAGACATCTTCGAACAGCTCCATTCCGCACACGCCGAAACGGGCGGCTTCCCGCTTGCCGGCTGCTTCGTTCCCGAAGTGTTGCGAATTGAGTTCCGCGACCAGACTCAACTGGAAATGGGTGAACTCCCGCGTTTCGATTCCGCGCAGGAGCGCACATCAGGCTTTGCCCCCACATTAAAAGCCCACACCTCCAGAGAAGCTTACCGGGAAACCTTTGCCAACATTCAAAAGCACCTGATCAGGGGAAACATTTACGAAACCAACTATTGCATCCACTTCAGCGCACACTGTCCGCAGCTCGATCCGGTTCGGCTTTTCGAACAGCTCTGCAAGCAGGCACCGGCACCCTTTTCTGCATTGGTCAAGTGGAATGATTCATGGCTCATCTGCGGCAGCCCCGAACGCTTCCTCCTGCGCAATGGCCAAACGCTTGTAAGTCAGCCCATCAAAGGCACAGCAAGGCGCACGGGCAATCCTGAAGAAGATGCAGAAACCGCCATTCGGCTGAAGAACGACCCCAAAGAACGGGCTGAGAATATTATGATTACCGACCTCGTGCGCAACGATCTTTCAGCGCTGGCATTGCCGGGCAGCGTGCAAGTGGAGGAATTGTGCGGTGTGTATCCTTACAATCGGGTGTTTCAGATGATCAGCACCATTAAGGCTGAACTGGAAGCCGGAAGCACGAACAAAACAGTTTGGGAACATGCCTTTCCGATGGGTTCAATGACGGGTGTACCCAAACGCAGCGCGATGGAAATCATGGATGAACTGGAAGGCTTCAACCGTGGCTTGTATTCAGGAAGTATAGGCTACATCGAAAATCCCGATACCTTTGACCTCAACGTGGTTATCAGGAGTTTTATCTGGAATGCCCAAACAGGACTGTTAAGCTACAGTACCGGCGGGGCGATTACCATCCGCTCCGATGCCGACCAGGAATACGACGAATGTCTGCTCAAAGCCGAATCACTCCTGCAAACCCTGCATTCGCTGCACTAAGCCTGCTGTTGAAGGAAAAGCTCAGCCGCTGGGGCATTGGCTCCAACGAGGTGCTCATTGTGGCCTGCTCGGGTGGCTGCGACTCGATGGTACTGCTACATCTGTTGGTGGCAAACGGCTACAACGCAGAGGTGGCGCATGTAAACTACCACTTGAGGGGTTCAGCCTCTGAGCTCGATGAGGCCCTGGTTCGTGAAACCGCCGATGGCCTCAAGCTCCCCTTTCACCTCGCCGATGGCCGTGATGCCATCCCCCCGCAGGGGAACAACCTGCAGGAAAACGCCCGCCGGTTCCGCTACGCTTTTTTTGAACGCCTGAGACGGGAACGCAAGGCCCGCGCGGTACTCACGGCACACCATGAGAATGATGTGGCCGAAACATTCCTGCTCAATCTGCTTCGTGGCGCCGGCCTCAACGGTTTGAGTGGAATTCCGGAACAAAACAACGAGGTACTAAGGCCGCTGCTACAGGCCAACAAGCAAAGTCTCCTGCAGGCTGCTGTTGAAATGGGCATTCGCTGGCGCGAGGATGACAGCAACGCCGAAACCAAGTACCGCCGCAACCAAATTCGGCACGACTGGCTCTCAAAACTTCAGCAACTCGAGCCCGATATTGTTGAAAAACTGGCCAAAACTGCCCTACGTATGAAAAAAACGGCCGATGTCGTGGAAGAACTCCTCGAAAGAGAACAGCCTTCGCGCCCAATGCCCGAAAATGCAGTGTTTGAGGTGGCGATCGCCCGGATTGCAGAATCGGCGCAACCCGACACCCTGCTGTTCCTTTTTGTACGCCGTTTTGGCTTTTCGGCTACGCAATGTGCCGAGGCCACCCAAAATCTTACTCCCTCACGTGGAAAGCACTGGAAATCGACCAGCCACACACTGTGGAGAAAGGGTGGTTATTTTACTGTTTATCAGGGCATTAATTAGGTTTCCAGGCATGGCAGTCTCGCCAAATTCTGTGCTCCACCACTCCAAACATGCAGTTGCTATTTTGTTGATAATGGGGCATTTACAGTTTTACCGCAGCCTACAAGGCTCCAAAGCCGGCTGAAACACAAATAAGCGGTTCACGTTGAGAGTGAAGAAACCCTCAAAACCATCACTGCCATGCGTAATGTGCCCATCGTTGAAAAAGAAAGTCTTAAAAACATGATTTTCCCCCGCGAAGAAGTATTGAAATCGGTGGATATGGCGCGAGAGCGTCGAGCCATGCTCGAAAGAGCAACCGTCCTTTCGAACCTCTACCACAACAAGGTTAAAATTGTATTCGAAGACCGCGACGGCAGCAAGATGGTCGATACCACCATTTGGGCCACGACCGATAGCGCCATCATGCTCAAGGGTGGAGTGGTAATTCCGATTCACCGCATCCATAGCATTGATTTGCTCTAAGAGAACCACATCAAGGGGGTTTACCGCCAGTTTGGCAGTGATAGAACGGGGTTTTTTCCCAACACACTGACAGATTAGTGCGCAAATAAGGTACTTTTAACCGGGGAACGGCAATTGCTGTTCGCCGGTTTCTTTTTTAAACCCCTACATACTTATGAGAAGTACAGTTGTTATTGGAATTGTTCTACTGCTGGTGGTTATCCTGTTTGGTGCCGGCGGTTGTTCTTACAATGGCTTGGTGAAGGAACGCGAAGCCGTGAATTCGGCCTGGGCTCAGGTAGAAAACGTGTATCAGCGTCGTTCCGACCTTATTCCCAACCTGGTAAACACCGTAAAAGGTGCAGCCAACTTTGAAAAATCAACCCTCGAGGCGGTAGTACAGGCCCGTGCCTCGGCGACACAGGTAAAACTCGACGCCAACAACCTCGATGAGGCCGGTTTAAAGCGTTTCCAGCAGGCTCAGGATGGCCTTTCGTCGGCCTTATCGCGCTTATTGGTGGTTACCGAAAACTACCCCGACCTGAAAGCCAATGCCAACTTCCGCGATTTGCAGGCGCAGCTCGAAGGTACCGAAAACCGCATCACTACCGAACGAATGAAATTCAACGAGGTTGTTCAACGATACAACACCAAGGTGAGCTCGTTCCCTACCAACCTTTTTGCCGGCATGTTCGGCTTTAGTCCAAAGGCTTATTTTCAATCGGCTCCGGGTTCAGAAAAAGCCCCTGAAGTGAATTTCTGATGCGCCGTTTCCTTACCGAAAGCGAAGAGAAGACCATCACAGAAGCCATTGGTCTGGCCGAAGATAAAACCTCCGGAGAGATACGGGTGCACATCGAAACCCGATGCAAACCCGATCCGCTCGACCGGGCATTGGAGGTGTTTTATGCGCTGGGCATGGAAAAAACCCGCGACAAAAACGGTGTCCTCATCTACATTGCCACCGACGACCACAAGCTGGCCATTTTGGGCGACGAAGGCATCAACAAGGTGGTGCCGCCCAATTTTTGGGACGCCGAACTTGAACTGATGAAGTCGCATTTTAAACAAGGCGCTTTCGCCCTGGGCATTGCTCAGGCCATCCACGATGTGGGTGAAAAACTAAAGGCCTTCTTTCCATTTCAAACCGACGATAAAGATGAACTCAGTAACGACATTTCGGTGGGGCATTAAGCTGCTCATACTGGGTTTATTCCTCGCTTCGGGCTTGGTGGCGCAGCAGTTTCCCGAGCCGCCCAACCCACCGCGCATTGTAAACGACTTCGCCGACATTCTTTCGGCCGACGAAGAGCAACGACTCGAAGACAAACTGGTCGCCTTCGACGACAGCACCTCAACCCAGATTGCCATTGTAAGCCTCAAAGACCTCAACGGCGAGCCGGCCTCTTCGTACGCCCCTCAACTGGCCGAAAAATGGGGCATTGGACAGAAAGACCGGAACAACGGAATTCTCATTCTCGTTTCAATGAGCAATCCCCGCGAGGTATTTATTGCCACCGGCTACGGCGTGGAAGAGTTCGTGCCCGATGTAACGGCCAAACGAATCATCGAAGAGCATGTGCTGCCGCGCTTTAAGGAAAGTCGCTACTACGACGGACTTGACATTGCCACCACCGACTTACAGCAACTGCTGCGCGGAACCTTCAAAGGTTTCGGAGAGAAAAAGTCGCGCGGAAGGCCCGGAATCCCGGCCTGGGCAATCCTGGTGTTTATCATCTTACTGGTCATTTTCATTTCGCGGCGCAGCGGTGGACCCGGCGGTGGCCGCCGTTACCGAACCTATGGAGGCCCGGGCTGGGGTGGATTCCCCGTAGTCGGCGGATTTGGAGGCGGTGGATTCGGGGGAGGCCGCTCAGGTGGCGGATTTGGAGGCTTCGGCGGCGGATCATTTGGCGGCGGCGGTGCGGGCGGCAGTTGGTAAAATTTACACCTGAATTGGTAACTCAAATTTTCCACACCCGTATGAGCCTGTAAAAATTCTCGTTAGGTTTGAACACACATAAAGTCTTATGAAACATTTCTCACTCCTCATTGCACTGTTTGTTCTGTCTTTCCATGCTTTTGGCCAGGGCGCCAAAGGACAGGAATTTATCGATGGCTGGGTAGCTACTAAGAAAGGCGACACCCTTCGCGGCAAAGTCTGCTACGAAAACACCAAAACCGGCGAACGCTATGAGAAGGTTTTCTTCATCGACAGTAAAGACGCCACCAACGCTAAAAAAAGATACGGCAACGAAAAGCTAACAGCCTTTGGCGCCGGAGGGAAAGTGTTTGAGTGGGTTATGCTCGAAGATGGCATTCCGCCGCTTATCATGGAACGAGTAGTAGGTGGCGACTTAAACCTGTATCGCTGCTGGTTCAAAACCATGGATAGCACCCCGCAAAAAATGACTTACGAAGTGGGCATGTTCCTCAAGAAAAAAGACAATCCGGAATTCTATGAAGTCATGGACAAAAAGTTCCAAAAGGAAATGGCCGCATACTTCAAAGGCGACGAAGCGATTGTTAAAATGATTAAAGAAAAGGAATACACCATCAAAGACATCGACAAAATTGTTCAGGCTTACAACGAACTGGAGTGAGGTCGTTCAAGTCAAATAACCTTCAAAATCGCGGTGCTTCGTTCTCGATCACCGCGATTTTCTTTTTACCGAATGCCGCAAGCCTCTGGCGCGTAGCTCATGCTTTCGGTTGGCAAGAGGCCTTTTTTTGTTGGAGCGCCTGCCTTTCTAGGCTTCGGTAAAGGCCGAAGCCCCATCTACAGGCACCGCGCCATCCGCCTGTAGCCCCGTCCGTTACACGTCCGGGGGCTGCCGGCTACTGTCGCTGGCGCTTAACTCCCGGTAAACTTAATTATACTCCACCTGAATTTCACAGTACACCCACTTGCTGTCCGGCGGAGCATCCAGGTCAATCCCACAAAATTGACCCGGGCGCTTCCCGAATTCTATAGAACTCATTATCAGAAATATAAGTCCAGGCCATCGAATAAAATTGACCTGACTATTGTTTACTTAACAGTGTTAAGTATTTTTGTAGCCTAAATGGGAACCAAAGAACGTAAACAAAAGGAGAAAGAGC
>CANHCM010000057.1 GCA_947459155.1 Bacteroidota bacterium
GCGCCAACTAACACCGTATCGCGGTCGGCAAAATCGGAGGCATGGCGGTTGAATTCGGCAATTTCGGTGGGACAAACAAAGGTGAAATCCTTGGGCCACCAAAACATGACCATCCAACGGTCGCCAGCGAGGAGCTCCGATTTACTCAGCTCCTTAAACTCATTTCCTTTTTGAAGCGAATCAACGGCGGTCTTCCGAAAATCGGGAAACGACGTGCCTAAACCAATCATTGTATGCATAAGTGTTTGTTTTTGATTTTTGAACGGGGCAAAGCTGAGCCGACTTCATTCATCAATCAAATCAATTATAGGTATATGTAAATAGTATTTGTCTATGGATTCAAGTTGCGAAGTATCGACATCCTTACCGGTCCGATCATTCTTACTATTCCTGTAAACTTTCCCGCCTTCCTCGCTCAGCACTTTCAGTCGCTTCAGCATAGACGCCGGGCACCGCATCTTTCGCTCATAGTTCATAAACAGCTCTCGCACTCGCACTCGCACTCACACCCACACCCGCTCTCATTCTCACACCCACTCTGTTTTTCAGCGGCACGCCCATGGATTCTAAAGTATTTGGACTTTAGTTGTTATGCAGAATTTGAATTTTGAACTCGGGGCGAAAGGCTAACTTGCGGCGCATTTTACGACGATGACGCTTACTCAACTGGAATATTTTGTGGCTGTTGATACGCACCGGCATTTTGCGAAGGCGGCTGCGGCTTGTTTTGTTACGCAGCCCACGCTGAGCATGCAATTGAAGAAGTTAGAGGAGGAGCTTGGGGTGACTTTGTTCGACCGCAACAAGCAGCCTGTAGAGCCTACCGAAGAGGCGCTTCGTTTGCTTCCGATGGCGAAGGAAATGTTGAGCTGGGGCCAGAAAATGAAAGAGGCCATTGTGCCGACCGATGAAGAGCCGCAGGGCATTATTCGGCTTGGAATTATTCCTACACTAGCGCCATACGTACTTCCACTGGTGCTACCCTCATTTGGAAAGAAGTACCCCAAAATACGCCTTGAAATCCGCGAGCTCACGACGGCGCAGCTCCTCGAAGAACTTCGGCTTGGATCGCTTGATGCCGGTTTGGCGGCGACACCCCTCAATGCGAAAGGTTATATCGAAAAGCCCTTATTTTACGAGCCTTTCGTGGCTTATCTCTCGGCCGACAATCCGCTGCGTAAAAAGAAAAATTTAAGTGTACAGGAAATTAATCCCGATGAATTGTGGCTGCTCGACGAAGGGCATTGTTTCCGCGATCAGGTGTTGAATTTATGCTCAAGGCAATCGGGTAAATCGATGCATTCGAATATCAGCCTCAAGGCAGGAAGTATCGAGACTTTGCGGGCATTGGTAGAGCAAGATGCCGGAGCTACGTTGTTGCCCGAACTGGCCACGTTGCATTTTCAACCCCGACAACGGTCTTCTTTGCGCTTTTTCCGAAGTCCTGAGCCGGTTCGGGAGGTGAGCCTGATCACCCGAAAAGGGGCCGCAGTGCCGGGTATTCTGGCTTTGCTGGAGGCCTGCATCAGAAATGCGGTTCCTGAACGGTATCACAATGCCGATCCCGCGCGTGTGGTGCCACTTTAATGGATGAATTGTTTTTAATCTGCAAACATTTTGAGTGTTCGTTAATTACTTATTCGTCCTGATAATTGTCATTTTTTACCAGGGCCGATTACTGAACTTTGCAGCATGAAAAAGTGGATTCCATTCTTGTTACCTGTGCTAATTTTAGGAGCGCTGGGCGTTGTTTACCTAAAAACAAGTCCGCCGAAGCGTATACAGAAAACCCTGCCCATTTTAGGCAACCACCGTCTCGACACCATTCAAATTCAAGGTAGCCCGCGAATCGATACGATTTGGCATACCATCCCACCTTTTTCATTCACCAATCAAAAAGGGAAAACGATTACGGAAAAAGATGTTGAGGGCAAAATCAGGGTGGTTGATTATTTCTTTTCTACCTGCCAGAGCATTTGTCCGATCATGTCGAACCAGTTGGAGCGCGTGTACAAGGAACGTCCGGAGGTTTTGATTTTATCGCACACCGTTGACCCGGAAACCGATACCCCCGAAGTGTTAGATGCTCATGCGACCAAACATGGCGCCGATGCTTCGCGCTGGATGTTTTTGACCGGAACCAAACCTGCCTTGTATGAGCAGGCGCGTAAGGGTTATCTGCTCGATGCCCAGGAAGGCAACGGGGGCGCCGAAGACTTTATTCACACCCAAAATTTTGCTTTGATCGATCAAAAGGGGCGCATCAGAGGCTATTATGATGGCACCGACTCTAATCAGGTGAGTTTACTGATTACGGATATTGGTTTTTTGATGAATGAGGGGAAACAGTTGGAAAAATAAACAACAGAATTACGAAAAAGGTCTCAAAATGCTTCGTGGGCGTTAATCTTCGATTTAGCTTATGAAGCCAGGTAGATCCAACAGCTAAAATTCTCAAAATTTCCCGGCAATATTTTCAAAAGCTGCACAAGTAATAAACCGTAAAATAAGCTTAAGGACTCTGTTAATCTGCAGTTGTGGGTGTAATACTTACAATACGTTATTCAAATCTTGTCTTCCGACAATTGCCATTATTTCAACTACACTTCCATTTATTCTGAAGAAAATACTGTCTGAACCACAAATACATCTTCTGTATCCTTTCTTTAGATAATCAACGGCTTCAAATGAATATGGTCGTTGAGCTATACTATTAAAACATTCGAAAAACGATTCGAAGTATTGATCAGCCTGAGCAAAGCCAAAGTTCTGAACTCCAAATTGATAGATTCGAAATAGATTTTTCTTGGCTTCGTTACTTAACCCGTACTAACCATTCATTCTTGATTTGGCTTGATTCAATAGATCATCTTTACTGTCGGCTGTGAACCCGCTATTTTCGGCTCTTTCCAGTTTGCTTTTCAGCCAATCAATTTGCGCCTGTTGTTGTCGCGCTTGTCTAATCAAATCATTTACACGCTCGTTTTTGCTGGTGGATTCCTGCAAATCGACTTGAGCTTTCAGCCATTCATCGTTGAGCTTGGTTAAAGAAATGCTCTGTCGTACCAAATTAAAAATTAATTGATGTAAACATACACCTAGTTTGCACCAAACCTAAACTTTAAAACTTGAACGAAATGCCCAGTCCAAACACCTCTTTGAACTGCGTGCGCGGACCAGTGCCTTGTGTTTCCACACCATTTACTACGCGGGTTACGGGGATTTTTACGTCGTGGTCGTAAATGAGATTGGTAAACAAGCTAGTCGTAAGCCATTTGTTGGCCTTGATGAGAATGATGGTTTCCCAGTTCACATCAATGTTACCGCGCTGTTCAGCAATAGGGTCGGTGTAGTTGTTAAACAGCTGGAGGTTCGATACCACGCTGATATTTTTAGTCACATCCTTTTGAAGACGTGCACGCAAATAAGCACCAAACTCCATCCTTACCCTGCTTCCTTCGGTAATTACATTTCCAGCTGAGTCGCGAACTGCGGGTGTTACACCGAATTGCCCGGCATTGGAAAGCGTTGGATTAAGCACAAAGGTGGCTCGTCCGGTGGCCGGCGAGAGGAACAACGAAAACCAGTCGTTCGGCTTGTAATCGAAACCTAAGGCCAGCGACAGAAATGCCGGAGCCATGAAATCGGAGATTACCGTGCTGTCGTCGGGAAAATTGAAACCGGGAGCAAACTGCGTCCGGAAGTTCATCAAGCCTGCGTAATAAACCTTGCCTTTAGCACGCTTACCAAACTTGGCGTTGAGCTCCAGTTTATCTTCGTTTTTCCGCCAGGGTTGACTCTTCGTATTGATGATACCGAAACCGCCATCGACTACCGATTCAAAGTAGAGGTCGTTTTTACGATACTTCCAGAAATAGCTTCCCAGAGCGGTCGCCGACAAGGCACTTTCGCCCCCGGCAGCCCAATTGATCAGGGCAACCTGGTTAAAGGAGAACGATAAGAAGCCGCCACGTTTCCAACCGCTCACGGTAGTGTCTTCTTTCACATCAATTTGAGCCGTAGAAACTCCTGTTAGCAGGCATAGTGCCGCCAACAACAAAACATACTTCCGCATGGTGTTGAATTAATTACGTTGTTTGAGCAAATCGCGGATTTCGCCGAGAAGCACTTCCTCTTTCGAAGGAGCCGGAGGTGCAGAAGGAGCCGCTTCTTCCTTTTTCTTCATGGTGTTCATCCCTTTGATGACCATAAACAGGGCAAAGGCAATGATGATAAACGAGAAAATGGCCTGAATAAATTTACCGTAAGCAATAACCGCTTCTCCAACGGTAACACTGGCTCCGGTAAAATCTATTCCGCCCGTTAACACACCAATAATTGGCATGATGATATCGCCTACCAGTGAGTTTACAATGGCACCGAAGGCCCCGCCGATTACCACACCGACTGCGAGGTCAACCACATTGCCACGCATGGCAAACTCTCTGAATTCTTTAATTAATCCCATGTTGTTTGGTTTAGATGAAGCAAATCTAATCGCTTTCTTCAACTGATTTTGCCCTCACAACGAGAAACTTTAACACAGCGGGTTGTGAAAACCCTTTCGTGTAGCTCAGCAAGTTGACAAAGATGTGCGTCTTTTACCCGGATTGATTTCCTAGGAGGCTAAATCAACTGAGCTTATGAATGCTTTGGGTACTCCAGGCCATCGGCTTCTCATCAAAAAGTGCTTTTGTGGCCGCCCAGGTACTTTGAAACAGCGCCGAAGCTCTGTACTGGTTCAGATAAGCTTCACTTTCCCATTGACTGTAGGTGAAAAAGCGGTGATCATCGTTGCAATCCTGCAACAATTCTACTCCATGGCAGCCGGGAAAAGCCCGAATGGCATTCTTGCTGGACTCGAAGATCCGGAGAAAGTCATCCCGCTTGCCGGGCCTGAAATGCATGCAAACGATACGGTTAATCATCGATGAGAATTCGGATTGGGTCCCTGACTTTCATGCCCATCAAGCGAGCCGCTGAGCCTTGGGCCATGGCAACTTCCAAAAGTCCCGTAAAACCAAACAAAGCGAGGGCCGTACCATTTGAGCCTTCGGCATAAGAACGACTGATTTTTTCGACGTCTTCTCGTTTTCCGGGTATGGCAATTCGAAATGGCCTACCATTGACAAACTTGTGGAAGAGTTCTTCGTCTACATTGGTAATCAAATTACCGAAAGAGTCGATATGTACCACGGTGGCCGTGAGGCTCACATCGTTGTAAAATGGCCGCGGCAGATGGTTATCGCGCAGCACCTTACGTGCAGTACCTAATTCTTGTATTGCTCCGCCTTCGGCGAGATGACAGGCCGCCGGAACGAAGATTTCCAGCATTGGAAAGGGATTTAGTTTTTGAGAAGGCGCCAATTGAAGATTCACAATTTCTTGCGGAGAATCTTCAGATAGCATGGAAAAAACACCATTGTCGGCTCCCACAAAGTAATGTCCACCTAAACGTACTGCAATCAGTGAGTAATCTTCCGTTTCAAGCGCCTCAACGCCAACAATATGAACCGTTCCGGGAGGAAAATAGTGCCAGGTTTGTTTTAAAACGAAGCTTGTCCGAAAAAGGTCATACTTGGGAATATCGTGGGTGATATCGACAATCTTAGCGTCCGGTAGCGCACTGAGCAATTTACCTTTAACGACCGCAAGGTAATGGTCGCTCGTTCCAAGATCGCTGGTAAGGGTAATGATCGCCATTTCTGTTGGTTTTGTGGTTGCCTGTGCGCGTCAAAATTCATTTATTTGTATCGGAAAAGCAACCTTAAAAACCTGTCTTTTCTTCCAAACCATTGACAGAAAAAACACTCCTCCTACCCGGCATCGATCCTGTGCAATTGTATGGTGTTAATGATGCACACCTCGATATGTTCCGTAAGTTCTTCCCGGGTTTGAAGATGATTGCCCGTGGGCTGGAGCTAAAACTTCAGGGCGAAGTTGCTGAAATTGAACGCTTTGAAACAAAACTCAACCAACTGATTGCCCACCATCAGCGTTTTGGGGGTTTGAGCGAACAGTTTATCCGCAAAGCCATGAATCCCGAACTGGATTTGCCTGAGATGGAACCCGAAACTGAACAGGGTTCCGACATCATTGTGTATGGCAACAACGGATTGGTTGTAAAGGCCCGCACGCCAAACCAGCGGCGGATTGTAAAGAGTGCATTGGCCAACGACATGGTTTTCGCCATTGGTCCCGCCGGAACCGGTAAAACCTACACCGCAGTAGCCCTCGCCGTGAGAGCCTTACGAAACAAAGAGGTGCGGCGGATTATCCTTACCCGCCCCGCTGTTGAAGCCGGTGAGAATCTGGGCTTCCTTCCGGGCGACCTCAAAGAGAAGCTCGATCCATACCTGCAGCCTTTATACGATGCGCTGCTCGATATGATTCCGGCCGATAAGCTTACCTCATTCCTCGAAACCGGCATCATTCAAATTGCTCCACTGGCCTTCATGCGCGGACGAACGCTCGACAACGCCTTTGTGATTCTCGACGAAGCCCAAAACGCCACTGAGGCTCAATTGAAGATGTTCCTCACCCGAATGGGCCGTTCAGCCAAGTTTTTGATTACCGGAGATTTAACTCAGGTCGATTTACCCAAGAACCAACCATCGGGCCTTCCCAATGCGGTAAAAATCCTGCACGGCGTTGAAGGCATCGAAATTATACACCTCGATACCGGCGACGTGATTCGCCATAAACTTGTAACCCGAATTCTCCATGCCTACCAGTCAGCTTCCGAAAAGTCTGAGCGAAACTGATTTCCGTTTCAGCAACCAAACCAGCATTTACCATGGCAAAGTGCGCGATGTTTATGGGATTGGAGAGAATTTATTGGTGATGGTAGCGAGCGACCGCATTTCGGCTTTCGATGTAGTGTTACCTGAAGGCATTCCGTACAAAGGGCAAGTGCTCAACCAGATCGCCCTCCACTTTTTGGATGCCACCCGCGACTTAGTTCCCAACTGGCTGTTAGGCTCACCGGCACCCAATGTTTCGGTTGGACTGCGATGCGAGCCGTTCAAGGTAGAAATGGTGATTCGTGGCTATCTGGCCGGACATGCCGCGCGGGAGTATGCTGCCGGAAAGCGCGTCCTCTGCGGTGTTGAAATGCCTGAGGGCATGAAGGAAAACGACGCTTTTCCCGAACCCATCATTACCCCGACCACCAAAGCCGCTGAAGGCCATGATGCCGATATTTCGCGGGAAGAAATTTTGGCCCAGGGAATCGTAGATGAGGCCGATTACCTACTCATCGAACACTACACCCGTGCTTTGTTTGCCCGTGGTTCGGCAATGGCCGCTGAGCGCGGATTAATTCTCGTCGATACCAAGTATGAGTTCGGTAAGCGTGAAGACGGCGAGATTTTGCTGATTGATGAAATTCATACGCCCGACTCCTCACGGTATTTTTATGCCGATGGCTATGCCGAGCGACAAAAGCAGGGGCAAGCCCAGAAGCAGCTGAGCAAAGAATTTGTAAGGCAGTGGCTTATTGCCAATGGGTTTCAGGGCAAGGATGGACAACAAGTACCGCCCATGTCGCCCGAATGGCTCATGGAAATCTCTGCCCGCTACATTGAGCTTTACGAACAAGTTACCGGAAAGGCATTTCAAGCCGTGGCTTACGCCGAAAATCCGGCTCAGCTGGCCGAGCAAACCGAGGCCTTCCTGAATCAATTGCGGAAGGCCGATAATTTCTGAAGTTCTTCGGCAACAAGGGTCTGCCAGCGTTCCTGCTGTTTGAGATCCAGACCATGATTGGTTTCATGGTCATATCGCCTTTGCATCTGTTCGCCTTCTTCGATCGATTTTTCAAACAGCGCATTGGCTTTCTGTTTTAAGTCGACCGACCACTCCGGTAGTTCCGATAAGGCCTTTCGAAGCTTTCGGGCGCTGAGCTCGGCAATGTCGAAATGCAGCTGCTCATGCGCCAAAACCCTGTCGCTGCGGCTTCTCCGATCGTCGCGTGCCCAGCTTTTTTGGGGAAGAAAAACGGCTTCAACCTTAAACTCCCCTTTCCACAATTTACCGCGGCCGGTGTAGGACGATTCGAGATTGACTCTCGTCATGGTATAAGCGGCAAACTCGCTCGAAGCCGGCGCTTTACCCTGGAAATCGCTCCAAACCAATGGCCTTGTTCCGTGGGCGATTTCCTGAGCCACCAAAGGCGAAACGGAGCCGAAAACAATCCCAACAAGAAGAATGAAAATGCGCACCATGGATCTGAAATCAGATTCAAAACGGGCTAAGCCGCTTCAAAGTTTATCTTTGGCCGAAAATACTCCAACAATGATTCTGATTACCGGTGCAGCTGGATTTATTGGCTCCTGCATGGCCGCCCGATTGAATGAGCTGCGTTACTTCGATGTGGTGCTGTGCGACGATTTTAGTCGCGCCGATAAGGAAGCAAACTACGTCGGCAAGACCTACACCGAAATCGTCGATCGCAACAAGCTCATCGATTGGATTGCTCAACACCACACCCGCATTCAGTGTGTGATTCACCTCGGCGCGCGCACCGACACCACCGAGTTCGACCGCTCCGTTTTCGACCGGCTTAACGTAGCGTATTCGAAGGCTGTGTGGAACTCTTGTGTGGAGTATGGCCTTCCGCTCATTTACGCGTCTTCGGCAGCGACCTATGGCTTGGGTGAATTGGGTTACGATGATCAGATTTTGCCTCAACAACTGAAGCCTTTGAATCCTTACGGCGATTCCAAAAACGACTTCGACGCCTGGGCCTTACAGCAGGAACGTAAGCCTTTCTTTTGGGCTGGATTGAAATTCTTCAATGTCTACGGCCCGAACGAATACCATAAAGGTCGAATGGCTTCGGTGATTTTTCATGCCTTCCACCAGATTCGGCAAACCGGCCAAATGAAGCTTTTCCGCTCGCATCGCCCCGACTTCGAAGATGGTGGTCAAAGCCGCGATTTTGTTTACGTTAAAGATGTGGTGAATATGATTGTTCACCTCATGGAAAACCGCCCGCAGAGCGGCATTTACAATGTAGGTTCGGGTAAGGCGCGTAGCTTCCGCGATTTGGTTCTGGCCACTTTTAATGCCCTCGAAGTGAACCCGCAGATATCGTTCATCGATACACCGGAAGACATTCGCAATACCTACCAGTATTTTACCGAGGCCAAAATGGACCGCATACGTTCATCGGGCTACGACACCGCATTCACCAGCCTTGAAAATGGGGTTAGTGATTATGTGCGCAACTACCTGCTGCCCAACAAGTACTGGTGATTTTTAGGCTGTAACGATTAGAATTCTTCGTCGGGAGGCGCCTTTTGCCCTGACTCACGCATTTTTCTGAGCAAGGTGATTTTAAAGTCGTGTTCGGCTTTATACAGCATGGCTATCTTTTTAATGGGAATAACCTTGGCGAGCTCCACTTGATAGCGCCGTTGTAAATCGACCATTTGTTGTTGCGAATTCAGCTCTTCTTGTAACAAGCGTTCCACTTCTTTGTCGGTGAGCACCGCCAATTTATCGTTGGCTGTTTTGCGGTTGTCCCGTTGTTGCTTTTTCAGCTCCTCCAGTTGGTCGGTGAACTGATTGTATACCGGCCAAAAGCGTTGTGCCTCATCGCTGGTAAGGGCAAGCCGCTCGGTAATGAAGGCCACTCTTTCTGAGCGAATGCGTTCGCGGATGGGACTGCCTTTCTTGCCGCCCGACTGTGAAAAGGCGAACGTACTCAGGGCCAAAAGCGTGAGAAAAGATATCGTTTTCATGGGTATTACAATTCGTTGATGATGTCGACCTCGTCGATGCCCGATTCAATCAGGTATTCTTGGATTCCGTGGTGGTCTGTTGGTGGATGGTTTACTTGTTGGGTGTCGGGTTCGACGAGCGATAACTCAGAATATTCAAGTAGTTCTTCTTCGCTAAACTCATCGAGAATGCCCTCCTGATACACGTAGGTGGAGATTTCTTCCTCACTCAGCGGATCGCCTCCAGTGTTGAGGTATCGGTAACCAACCACCAGGGTGCTCAGCAGCACTATGGCGGTGGCAAACATTGGAACAGGCTTGAGCAAAACAGGAAACGGAAAGCGAAATCTACCTTTCTCGGCGGCAATCCTGTCGGCCATTTTAAGCGGGAAACGGTCGAAGTAGCCCTCAGGCGTGCTGAAGGGATTTCCTCGAGGAATTCCGGGTAGTTCTGGATTGTGATTTTCGTCGGTTTGCATAGACGGCAACTGGAGTGGATGGTTTGTAAAAGGTTTAAACGCGGCGCATGAATTCTTCAATTTTCTTAACGGCATGATGGTAGGAAGCCTTCAGTGCCCCTACTGAGGTACCGAGAATTTCCGACATGTCTTCATACTTCATGTTTTCGAAATACTTGAGGTTGAATACCAGTCGTTGCTTTTCGGGCAGCGTTAGCAAGGCCTGCTGAAGCTTCATCTGAATGCGGTCGCCACTGAAATAGGCGTCGTTCTGGAGATTCTCAGAAAGCTGCCTTTCCACATCGGCAATCGGCAGGAAGAACCGTTTGCGCTTGTTGTTTAAAAACGTGATGCACTCATTGGTGGCAATGCGGTAAAGCCAGGTGTAGATTTTAGAATCTTCCCGAAACTGGTCGAGGGCATGAAAAGCCTTAATAAATACATTCTGCAGCAAGTCATCGGCATCGTCGTGGTCGATGACCATTCGGCGGATATGCCAGTAGAGGCGTTGCTGAAATTGGCGAACCAGCAGATTAAACGCATAGTTGCGTGTATCTGCCTTAGCAAATAGGTCGAGTATTTCCCTGTCGCTGAGTTCCTGCATGCCTGCGTGGTGAACAGGGTACCGGAGGCTTAACGCCGCGCGATGGCTGCACGTGCGGCCTTCACAATATCGACAGTGTCGAGGCCATACTTAACCATCAACTCTTCAGGCGTGCCGCTCTCTCCAAAACTGTCGTTCACCGCTACATACTCGAGCGGGGTTGGACGAAAACGGGCAAACACCTGTGCAATACTGTCGCCTAAACCACCGTGACGCTGGTGCTCTTCGGCCGAAACGGCGCAACCGGTTTTGTTCACCGAGGCCAAGACCGCCGCCTCATCAAGAGGTTTAATCGTATGAATATTTATTATTTCGGCATCAATTCCTTCGGCCTCCAGAATTTCGGCCGCCTTGAGGGCCTTCCATACCAAGTGCCCTGTGGCAAATATGCTCACATCTTTCCCTTCCTTGAGCATCAAGGCCTTTCCAATCTCAAATGGCTGGTCGGCGGGTGTGAAATTGGGCACTTTCGGTCTTCCAAAACGCAGGTAAACCGGACCTTCATGTTGGGCAATGGCCAATGTTGCAGCCTTGGTCTGGTTAAAGTCGCAAGGATTAATCACCACCATGCCCGGCAGCATTTTCATCAAACCGATGTCTTCCAGGATTTGGTGCGTAGCGCCATCTTCGCCCAGCGTTAAACCGGCATGCGAGGCGCAAATTTTCACGTTCTTGCCCGAATAGGCAATGCTCTGACGAATCTGGTCGTACACCCTTCCGGTGGAGAAGTTGGCGAATGTTCCGGTAAATGGAATTTTCCCGCCAATGGTTAAGCCGGCGGCGATGCCCATCATATTGGCTTCGGCAATGCCCACCTGGAAAAACCGCTCCGGAAAAGCTTTTTCAAACGCATCCATCTTCAGTGAGCCGGTTAAGTCGGCACACAAGGCTACAACGTTGGGGTTGTTTTTGCCAAGCTCCAATAAACCGGCGCCAAAGCCGGAACGGGTGTCATTCTGATCGGTAAAGGTAAATTGTACTGCCATGGGTTATTTGATGAGCACTTTTTGCGAAGCGCCGGGTTGAACAACAAAAGGGATTTGACTGGAAAAAAGGGTTTCTTTAACACTCTTGGCCCGATAAACGGCCTTATAACTTCCGGGCTGTAGCCTGATGACCTCATTGGTCTGCCCTTCGCTCAGGTTGCACACCCAACTGAGCTGACCTTTCTCTTCACGTAAAATAGAGCAAATGCCGGCCACAGGCATCTGGAAATTCACCATGCCGGGCTCGTCAATTTCTACAGTCGTGGTGTGACTTTGACTGATATCAACCGCCTTGATGTAGGTACGAGGCAGTGTGAGAATCTCCAGGTCGTATTTTCCGGTGATGAGTTTTCGCTGCTCGCGGAGCTGCATCACCTCGAGGGTTTGCGACTCCCCGGCTTTGCGGATAATACAGTCGATATCACGGTTCGATGGCCCTTTCCCGGCCTGAACCCTTAAAAATCCCTGAGGTGCATCGAGGGCAATGATGTTGTGCTGACCGGGCGTAAGTCGGATGTCGCGCTTTTCGATGGGCGGAATGGTATGTACCACCAAACGGTAGGTGGGCGCCGGATCGGGGCGAAGGGTGTCGGGAAAACCGCGGTGGTTGAGGGTGTGAATGTAGTTGTACTTCTGCAAACCGGTATTCTGGTCGTAGAAGCTCATGGCCACATCGGTCTCCGAGGGCTTTCCACTTTTGTCGAGAAGGTTTACCTGAGCGGTGGTGGCATTGAGCACCTGGGTAATGATGATGTTCAGCACCTGCGAGAATGAGCCCTCCGACGAGGCATCATAAAAATTGCCAATGCAGTTGAACGATTCTTTAATGGAGGCATCGAGTTGACCAACGCCTACAATGAAGGGGCGAAGCACAATACCTTTGCTTTGCAGGGCGGCCGAAATAGCACAAGGGTCGCCTCCGCACTCTTCCTTCCCGTCGGTAATGAGTAAAACCACGTTGCGGGCATTGCGGTCGGGAAAATCTTTGGCACAAGCCTCCAGCGAAAGGGCAATGGGCGTAGTGCCTGAGGGCTTTAGCTTTTCCAGCTTCGACTTTATCAGCCAGCTGTTTCCGGGTGCGAAAGGCACCTCCAGCTTGGTGTCGTCGCAATCCTGAGGTGGGTATTTCTTTTGGTGACCGTAGCAACGCAAGGCGAGCTGAACATTGGGCTGTCGTCCGAGACTGTCGACCATATTGCTCACAAGGCGCTTGGCGATATTGTATTTCGAGTCGCTTTCCCACAAACCGAACATGCTGTTGGAGCAGTCGAAGATGATCAGGATGCGGGTAGGCAGCGTGTTACTTTGCGCGCTGAGTGGTTTCACTGCGCTCCACATCACCCAAACCAGCATCAGGGCACGGAGGCAAAGTCCGTACGAAATGCTGAATGGTTGGTTGGGCGCCTTTTGCATGCCGCGATTTAGTAGTCGCCGAGAGTTTCTTCCAGTTGGGCGAGGCCTTTGGCCAGTTGTTCGTCGTTCGGCGCCACACCGTGCCATTTGTGTGAGCCCATCATAAAGTCGACGCCCATTCCCATCTCGGTTTTCATGAGGATAACGATCGGTTTACCCTGACCGGTATGTTTACGGGCATTTTCGAGTGCCGAAACCACGTCTTGCATGTCGTTACCGTTCATGTGGAAAACCAGCCAGCCGAAAGCTTCAAACTTCGCTTGTAAATTCCCCAGACTCAGCA
>CANHCM010000058.1 GCA_947459155.1 Bacteroidota bacterium
CTTTTGCGGGAAAATCGATGCGGAAATAACCGCGTGGACGAGGAATGGTTGCTTCGGGCTCGCCGCACGCCAGGAACAACATGCTAAGCAGCAATGGGAGCAGTAAAACTGTGGGCCGATTCATGACTGTAAAGGAAAGCAAAACGGCCGGAATTGATTGTTGCGATTATTGGCGATCTCTGCTCTCGAGCATTTGCTTGTGCTTCAATAAGATTTCTGTAAGCATTTCGGTGGTCATCGGTTTTTCAACAAATGCCTTTACATTTCCGTTTTCACGTGCTCTGTTGTGGTCGTTCGGGTCGATGGATGAGGAGCAGATGTATAATGAAATGCCTTGTCGAATAGCAGCATCCACATTAGCGTACCACTCCAGAAAATCCCAGCCGTCGTACATGGGCATATTCAGATCGAGGATGATTACACAGGGCGTTTTGCCATTGGACTGGATAATTTCATGTAGCGCATCGAAAGCTTCTTTTCCATTATAAAAGGAGGCCGGAACTACGGGAAAGCCGGTTTTCTGCAAGTTTTTTCTTGTAATTAGCTGATAAAGCTCATCGTCGTCGATAAGCCAAACGCAACTGTCTGTGTTCGGATTTTCCATTTTTAAGGAAGTGAGATTAAGAATGATGTACCCAAATTGGGTGTGCTTTGCACTTCTATTTGCCCGCCGAGTGCTTCAATTTGATTTCGGGTAATGAAAAGTCCGATTCCCCTTGCATCGGAATTTCCATGGAATGTTTTAAACATACCAAACAGTTTTTCGCCGTGTCGTTCGAGATCGATGCCTTTCCCATTATCCGTTACACTTAAATAGTTGCGTTGACTGTTTTTCCATGCTTTAATTTCCAGGCGGAGTTCTCGCTCGGGGCTTCGGTATTTTACCGCGTTGGAGATCAGATTTAGCAGGATACTGTCGAGATAAGAAGGATCGGTGGAGACGTAGAAGTCTTTTGCGACGTCGATATTGAGTGTATGGGAAATATTATTTAAATCGATGGCGATGGCGGAAATTGCTTTTTCAATCGCGTCAAAAAGATTGATGCTGATTTTATGAATTCCTACCCGGCTTTGAATGTTGAGCAGTTCTGAAAGATGCCTTAATGTACCGTCGAGACTCTTACTGGATTTCGCGAGGCCCTGAATGAGTTCATTTCGTTCTGATTCATCGTTTTCTTCATCCAGCAGATGAATAAATCCGCTGATAGTGCTGGCATGTGAGCGAATATTGTGTGAAACGATGTATGAGAAATTGAGCAATTTTTTATTCTGTTCACTAACAATTGTCAGGGCTTGCTGTGCTTCCTGTTCCTGTAGAATACGGTCGGTAATATCAATAAACGTTAAAGCAATTAATGGCGCTTTAGAAAGTTCATCAGGAAGCATTACTGAATTGCACAGTAATATTTGTTCGTTTTCTGAATTCCCAAATATTTTCACTTCAAAAGCGGAGCGGGAAGGCCATTGGCTGAGAAGAGCATACGACAATGGTTCATGATCGAGCGTGGCATCAACAAGAATGCTAGAAAGCGCATTTTTTTCTTTTGGATTGATATTGTGTTGATGAAGATTTCGGAGAAATTGATTTTGATAAACTACTTTATTGTCTGAATTGATGATTAATGCACCAAATACTGAATTTTCGAACACACTCCGAAAACGGTCGCGCTCAATAATCCATTGACGACGGCTAAAGGTGTTCGATAAAATTTCACCGGCCAATTGAATTTGGGAAATTTCAAGTTCCGACCATAATTTCCGGGTGATTACTGCATCGCAGCCGAAAAATCCAATAATTTTTCCATTCACCTTTAATGGCAAATTGAGTAATGACTGGACTCCTTGATCGATAAGCATTTTCTTTTCTGCCGATAGCCTATCGGGCATTGCTGCTACATTGGAAATGTAAACTGTTTCGTTCTTTTTTAATTTTGAAACCCACCAATTTGAGAATGTGGTTGGGATTTCTTGCAGGTGGGGTTTTACAGAAGCTATACCGGCCTTGCACCATTCGTGGGTATTACTTAAGAAATCGCCTGTTTCATTGAATTCAAAAAGATAGGTCCGATCAATTTCGAAATAATCCCCAATTTCTCTAAGCATCGATTCAATAACGGCTTCAAACTGGCTAACTTCGGAGAACAACAGTTGAATCGAGAGTTCCGAGAGAGTTTGATTGAAGCGCTGGATGCGTTCACGTTCCTTTCTGATGTTAAATTCCTCCGTAATATTTCTGAGTAAGCAAAGGGCCCGATGATCATCAAGTGGGGCGAGTCGTGCTTCAAATACTTTATCGGATTCGAACCAATCTTCTCCAAATTCAAGTGTTTGCAGCGTTTTTTCGTGTATAGTTTTTTGGAGCCTTGCCATTAGTGTTCCTGCAAGGTCTTCCTGGAGTACCAATTCGTGAATTGCCTTGTCTTTGAGCTTTAATAAATTGGCTCTGCGCGGATGTTCTTCGTTCACGAGCACTTCTTCAATGCGACCGTAGGCACTCAAGATCAATACGATATCGGGCATCGATTGAAAAATGGCATCCAACTGACGGCCCTGTTGCTCAATTTTAAGTGTGTTGCTAACCCTTTCGGTGATGTCTCTTTGCAGCGCGATATAGTTGCTTACCTCATTTCCGTTTTTCTTAAACGGATAAATGCTGAGTTCATTAATGTATTCATCCCCATTTTTTGTGTAGTTTACAATTTGGGTGTGAATGACTTTTTTCGATTTTATGGCTTCACCAATCAGTTTAGCAACCGTCGGATCACTTCGTTTACCCTGGAGAATTTCACCCGGCTTTTTGCCTTCAATTTCATGCAATGAATAACCGCTGATTTTTGTGAATTCATCATTTACCCATTGGGTTCTTCCATGCTCATCGGTAACGATAACTGCGTTGTCGGTATGTGTTGCAAGGAAAGACAGCAGATTGAGTTGCTCGTTCGTTTTCTTGATTTCATTTACCTGCATTAAATTCAGGTAAGCTTTACCAAAAACCTGGCAAACAAATTCAAAAACTTTTTTGTCCAGGTCACTAAACGCATTGGGTTTGCCGCTAACAACTCCAAAAACTCCAATGCATTTTCCCTGAACCGTAATGGGTTGATAAAGGCGGCAACGTACAACAAAGGAGCGTGTACTGTCGATTGTGATGTTGCTTTTATCGTGTTCGGTATCGGGTACATAGATTGCTTTTCCGGAAAAGTAGACTTTTCCCGGATGTCGCTCCAAGGCTGTGTTTTCTGCTACTCTTCTTTCCTCTTCTGAAAAGCCGTGCGCGATTTTAAGCTCCAGCTTTTGTGCTGTTTCATTATACAGGTAAAGTCCGGTATACTGAAGCGGTAAAATATCCTCAAAAAGTGATTCAGTGAGTTGCAGCAGACCTTCTAAGGATTGAGCTCCAAAAAGGTGTTTTTGAATTTCTATACAGTGGTCAAGAAGCGCGATTTGTTTCGTTTGATTACGCTCAGCCATTGTTTGCCGACAGACTTTCGACTGCCGCGTTTGCACACTGTTCATCCATTTTATAATGCCCTCCGCTAACGCCCACAGCACCGATTAAAATTCCGTCGAAATAAATTGGAACCCCACCACCCAGCAGAATAAATCCGGGAAGGTCATGCACTCCTTTTTGAAGAATTGGATCACCCTGAACGAATTCATGCCAAGGGGTTCCAGTAGCCATGCCGAAGCCTGCTGCAAGGACTGCCTTCTTTTTTGAGGTTTCAACCGAGATTAATGGAGCACCATCCATCCTGATAAACCCTTTTTCAAGACCACTCTCATCGACAATGCAAACACTGATTGCAAGTCCGATTTCATTTGCTTTCTGCACTGCCGCGTTAAGCATGCTTTGTACCGTTGATGCGGATACTGATTGTTTTGTAAATGTTTTGCCCATCTATCAATTAGCTTCTAGCATGCAATATAACGCGAGGATTGGCGAAGTTGTTTACAACTGTATCAAATTGAATGCACCCCCTTAGGGGCTTTACCCTAACCCGAAAGGAGTATGAATATTATTCGTTGTCGGCACTAAAAGACTCTACATCTCGATGATGCCCTGGAGAGTCATCTCTCCGGCCGCTTAGGACGGTGAGTGTATCGGCTACAACCTCTACAGAATATCGCTTAACATGGTCTTTGTCTTCCCATGTGCGTGAGCGAAGCTTTCCTTCGATATATACCGTTGCACCTTTACGGACAATTTTTTCGGTTACTTCTGCAAGCCCGCGCCACAAAACGATGTTATGCCATTCGGTTTGTTCGAGCCTGTTACCGTCTTTCTTGTAAATCTCAGTTGTTGCCAGTGGAAAATTAGCGACGCGCACCCCATTTTCCAGCACTTTAACCTCCGGGTCTTTCCCTACGTTACCGATCAGAATTACCTTGTTCACTCCGGCCATACGCTACTCTGTTTTAGGTTACATAACTTGATATCTACAAATATAGTCTTTATCGAATGAGGCCGACATGCGGCAAAAAAAATCCGGCTCAGGCCAAAGGGTGCTCTTCGAGATATCGGGTGATGGCCCTTGGAAGCGCAAATTCAGACAAGTATCGCAATTCAACGGCCTGATAATCGGCACTTTCTGGAAGCGCAGCCAGTTTACAGTGGAGAAAGCGAATGTGTAGCCGACGATGGGTAAGCAGATGGAGGTATTCCTCAGAAAGACGTAGCTGAAGGAGAGCTGTTTGCGGGAAAAGATTTTCGAGATCAGCCTGAACACGTAGGTTTTCGGGGTTTACAGGCCCGGCAAGCGGGATGAGCGGAAACTCATACAAGCCTTGCCAGATACCTTTTTCGCTGCGGCGCCGTAGCCAGGTTTTTCCGTCGGCATCTTCCGGAAGCACATACAGCATATAGAGGGTTTGCTCTTTGGCCTTGGTTTTCTTGAGCGGAAATTCTGCCGTTTTGCCTGTACGGTAGGCTTCGCAGAAAGCGTTGAGGGGGCAATTGAGACAATCGGGATTGCGGGGTTTGCACACGGTAGCACCCAGTTCCATCATGGCCTGGTTGTAGGTTCCGGGCCTTTCCACATTGAGCAGTTCTGCTGAAAGGGCTTTGATCCGGGCCTTGCCTGTTGTGCTTAAGGGGTCTTGATCGACGCAAAAAAGCCGGCTGATGACCCTGTTCACATTGCCATCAACAGCCGGGTAAGGCAAAGAAAAGGCAATGCTGGCCACTGCTGCCGCGGTGTAATCGCCCACACCCTTCAGCTTACGTATTTCATCATAACTCGAAGGAAACTGCCCCTGATGACTGGAAGCGATCTGTTTGGCAGCGGCATGCAGATTTCGGGCGCGCGAGTAGTACCCTAGTCCTTGCCAGGAGCGCAATACCTGATCTTCGGAGGCCTGAGCCAGATGCAGTACTGTGGGGTAGTTTTCGGTGAAGTGATGGTAATATTTCAGTCCTTGATCAACGCGGGTTTGCTGAAGGATAACCTCAGAAAGCCAGATGAAATAGGGGTTTTTCGACGCTCTCCAGGGGAGGTTTCGGGCTTTGGCGGCATACCAGGAAATCAAAGCTGAGGTGATAGGGTGTGGCATTGTGGCGGTTGGGTTGACAAAGAGCGGAAAAAAATAGTTTCTGAAAAAACTTTTTCATCGAAGCATAAAACGCATATCTTTGCAGCCCGTTTTAAAAAAACGCTAATTGCCACAGTAACAAACAAATCAAACACTATCATACAGCCATGACTAAAGCTGAAATCGTTGCAGAAATTGCTGAGAAGACCGGAATTGAAAAAGTAACCGTACAGGCTACTGTTGAAGCCTTTATGAAGAGCGTGAAGGCAAATCTTTCACAAGGTAAGAATGTTTACCTGCGTGGATTTGGAAGCTTCATTGTGAAGAAGCGTGCGGCCAAAAAAGGCCGTAACATTTCAAAGAACACCACTATTGTGATTCCTGAACACTTCATTCCGGCTTTCAAACCGGCTAAAACCTTCGGTGAGAAGGTGAAGAAGTCGGTGAAGGCCTAAGCTAAGCTCATGCAAACGATGAAACGGGTTCAGTTTATCGTACTGGCTTCGGTGCTGGCAGTGGGAGTTGTGCTTATGCTACTTCCACAGACGGTATTGCGCGGGAGCGACAGTGCGCCGGCTGAAACCGTTCATCAGGATGCAGAGTTTTTGGAGCAGCTCGAAGGGGTGAAAAAAGAGACCCCCAGCGAGGTCCTCGCCAATGTTGAATTCTTCGAAGGCAAGCTTAAGGCCGCTCAAGGAAAGGCTCAGGTGGAGTGGCTCGATTCGCTCAGCCGCACCTGGGATCGTCAGATGCGTCCGGGTATCGCAGCCGAATACGTTTTACGTAAAGCCGAACTGCTGAACACTGCACAAGCCTGGAAAGATGCCGGAGTCCGATATCTGGGAATTTCACGATTCTTCGAAGGCGAAAGCCAGGCCGGACTCTCGCAGCGTGCCATCAACTGCCTCGAAAAGGCCCGCGAGCTGGACTCTAAGGATGCCGACATCCGCACTCAGTTAGGTGTGGCCTATGTAGAAGGCAGTGCCGAGCCAATGAAAGGCATCACTCTTCTTCGCGAGGTGGTGGCTGAAGATTCAACCAATGTGGACGCCCAAATGAGTTTGGGTTTGTTCTCCATGAAAAGTGGGCAGTACGACAAAGCCGAAAAGCGGTTTAGAACTGTAATTCAGCTCCGTCCCGACCTGCCCGAAATGAGACTGTACCTCTGCGATGCACTGCAAATGCAGGGGAACAGCAAGGGAGCGCTGGCCGAACTGGCTCAACTGGAGAAATCAACGAGCGATTCGTTGCTGCTTCAGGAAGTGCAAAAGCGGCGTTCTTCCATTCAACGTAACTAACCCATTTTAAAAACTTTATTCGTCATGCCAAGCGGAAAAAAAAGAAAGCGCCATAAGATGGCCACCCACAAGCGGAAGAAGCGTCTACGCAAGAACCGCCACAAGAAGAAATAATCCGGGAAACGCGGCACGCCCGGCGTGTCGTTCATAATTCCCACCTGATCGGGCATCAAAAGTCACGGGCACCTCGGTGCACACACCGTTGCTTTTTTGATGCTTTTCGGGTTTGGGTTAATTCCATTTTACTGTGAACAAAGAACTGGTTATCAAAGCAGCCGGTCCGGAGATTGTGATTGCACAACTCGAAGACCGGAAGCTCACTGAACTGAACCGGGAAAAAAGCAACAACAGCTTTTCTGTTGGTGATATCTATCTGGGCCGCGTCCGCAAGGTGATGCCCGGTCTAAATGCGGCCTTTGTGGACGTTGGGTACGAAAAAGATGCTTTTCTGCATTACCTCGACCTGGGTCCGCAAGTGCAATCGCTGATTAAGTTTACTGCACAAGGACTTGCCGGTAAGCTCAGTTCAGCCTCATTGGAGCATTTCACCAACGAACCCGATATTCGTAAAGACGGCAAAATCACCCAGGTACTGAACAATTCCATGTCGGTACTGGTGCAAATTGCCAAAGAGCCCATCTCCACCAAAGGCCCCCGCATCAGCTCAGAGCTGTCGCTGGCAGGCCGATACTTGGTATTGGTGCCCTTCTCCGACAAAATTTCGGTATCTCAAAAAATCAAGGATCCCGAAGAGAAAAACAGACTTAAAAGGCTGATTCAGAGCATTCGCCCCCCGGGATTTGGTGTAATCATCCGCACCGTAGCTTCCAATAAAAAGGTGGCAGAGCTCGATCAGGACCTCAACGAACTGGTGCAGCGCTGGGAACAATTGGTGAAAAACCTGCCTACCGCTCAACCCAAAAACAAGGTGTTGGGAGAAATCAACCGTACTTCGGCGCTATTGCGCGATGTGCTGAACGATTCCTTCCAGTCGATTGCCGTTGACGATACTTCCATCTTTAACGAAGTGCGCAGCTACATTGCTCACATTGCTCCCGACAAGGAGAAAATTGTGAAGCATTACAAGGGCAAGGAAGACATCTTTGAGAGCTTTGGAATCGACCGTCAGATCAAAGCGGCTTTTGGGCAGAATGTAAGCCTGAAAAGCGGGGCCTACCTCATTATCCAACATACTGAGGCCATGCACGTTATTGACGTGAACAGTGGACATAGAACCCGTTCCGACAACGATCAGGAGACCAATGCCTTAGACACCAATATGGAGGCTGCTCATGAAATTGCCCGGCAGTTAAGGCTTCGCGATATGGGTGGCATCATTGTGATCGATTTCATCGACATGCACTCGCCCCAAAATCGCAAAGTGCTGTTCGACAAGCTCAAAGAGCTCATGGCGCAAGACCGCGCGAAACACACGATTCTTCCACCGAGCAAGTTTGGACTCATCCAAATTACCCGTCAACGTGTTCGTCCTGAACTGGTCATCGAAACCCTGGAGAAATGTCCTTCCTGCGGTGGCTCAGGTCAAATTCAGCCTTCGATTCTGGTTACCGATGAAATCGAGAACAACCTCCGTTACATCGTTACCGAACAGAATCAGAAAAAGCTCAAGCTGCTTGTTAACCCGATTTTGGAAGCCTACATCAAGCGTGGCTGGCCTTCGATGCAAATGCGCTGGTGGCTGAAATACCGCACCTGGGTACGCGTTCGTCCGGTGCCCTCGTACCATTTTTTGGAGTACCACTTCCTGAATCAACTCGACGAAGAAATTAAATTGTGAGGCAGGGGCAATCTTTTCCGTACTTTAAACCCCCAAGAAGAGCCGGGGTCAGCTGACCCTTGCCTAATGCCTATGTGGACCGCCCTATCACGTTGGATACTCCGGTTTAGATTACCCATCATTGTGGTAATTGCTGCACTCACGGTGCTGATGGCCTACTTTGCCTCTAAGGCAGAGATGACCTACACCATGGCGCAGATTCTGCCGTTCGACGATCCGGAGTATGTGGCTTACAAAGACTTCCACAAGCGCTTTGGCGAAGACGCAAACATTTTGGTGATCGGCTTCGAAACCGATTCACTTTTCGAGCTGCCACTCTTTCGCGACTGGATGCAAACCGGTGAAGAGCTTCGAAAGATTGAGTCGGTAAAAAACATCCTTTCCGTTGCGGGGATTTTCAACCTCGAACGCAACGATTCGCTGGAGCGTTTTGAGGTGAAGCCTGTGATTCAGGAAACGCCTAAATCACAGGCTGAGCTCGACTCGTTACGAAAGATCATCACCGGCCTTCCTTTTTATCGCGAATTGCTCATTTCGCCCAGTGGAGAGGGGCGTTACGCAACCCTGATGCTCCTTACGCTCGATCAGCAGAGCATCGACAGAAAGGACCGAAAATTACTCATCGACCGCATCACACAAGTGGCCGACGGTTTTGCACAACGGCACAAAATCGACATCCACTATTCGGGTTTACCCTATATCAGAACCATTAATTCGCTGAAGCTCCGCGACGAACTCGTGATGTTTCTTTGGATGTCGATGCTCGTGACCGCCTTGGTGCTGTTCATCTTCTTCCGCTCGATTAAGGCCATCATTTTCCCAATGCTGGTGGTGCTCCTCAGCGTTATCTGGTGTGTGGGCACAATGGTTTTGCTTGGCTACAAGATTACCATACTTACGGCCCTCATTCCACCGCTGATTGTCATTATTGGTATTCCGAACTGTATCTTCCTGACCAACAACTTTCACCGGGAATACAAAGGGCATGGTAATAAAATCAAGGCCATCACAAGGGTGGTTCAGCGCATTGGAAATGCTACATTCTTAACGAATTTCAACACAGCGCTGGGATTTGTCACATTTGCCTTTGTGGATAGCGCCCTGCTTCGGGAATTCGGAGTATTGTCGTCGATCAATGTAATGCAGGTATTTATACTGAGCATCACCGTTTTACCAATCTTTTACTCGTATATCAAAGCCCCCAAGCCCAAGCAAACCAAGCATCTCGATAACAAAAGGATGCAAAAGGTTGTCGACTGGCAAATTAAAATGGTAAGCCATTACCGCCCAGCGATTTACATACTTACCGTAGTTATTCTTGGGGTGAGTATTTGGGGTATGACAAAAATCCGCACCACCGGGAACTTTACCGACGATATTCCCGACTCGGATCGGATGATTGTGGACCTGAAGTTTTTTGAGCGCCATTTTCATGGCGTGATGCCCTTCGAGATTACCATCGACACGAAGAAGAAAAATGGGGTGATGAAGCTTTCCACCTTTCGGAAGATTGATCAGCTTCAACAAGAGCTTCGCAAATACCCTGAGTTTGCTCGCCCACTGTCGATTGCCGAGGTGCTCAAGTTTTCAAAACAGGCCTTTTATGGAGGCGACTCCAACGAGTACCGTTTGCCAAGCAGTGAAGAAATAGCCTTCCTCCTGCCCTACGCCCAAAACACCAACCTCAAGGCTTCAGCAAGCAGCTCATTCCTCGATTCCAGCAGGCAGGTTACGCGCATCAGTGCGCAGATGGCCGATATCGGAACCACAGAAATGGCCAGAATTACCGGAGAATTGCGTCCAAAAGTGGATTCGCTTTTCCCGCCCGAAAAGTTCGATGTGAAGTTTACCGGCTCCTCGATTATCTTCCTGAAAGGAACCGACTACCTCATTGAAAACCTCATGTTGAGCTTGCTGGCCGCCATTGTGTTGATTTCGGGCTTGATGTATTTCATGTTCTATTCCTTTAAAATGCTCCTCATTTCGGTCATCCCGAATGTGATTCCATTGCTGTTTACGGCGGGGCTGATGGGCTTTTACGGAATCTCGCTGAAATCGTCGACCATCCTGGTTTTCAACATCGCTTATGGTATCACTGTCGATAGTGCCATCCACTTTTTCTCCCGGTATGGCCTCGACTTGAAAGCGCACCACAACCGCATTCGTCCGGCTGTGCTCGATACCATGAGAGACACTTCCATCAGCATTATTTACACCTCAATCATTTTGCTGCTGGGCTTCTGTATTTTCATTTTCTCCACCTTCGGAGGAACAATTGCTTTGGGATTCCTCATCTCAGTAACTATTTTCGTGGGGCTGTTTACGAACCTGTTTCTCTTGCCTTCGTTACTGCTTTCAATCGACAGAGCCTTTACTATCAAGGCTTACAAAGAACCTTTGATTGCGGTATTCGATGAGGAAGAAGACATTGAGTTAGACAGTTTGACCATTCGTAAAGAAGACAACGACGAATAACGTGAAAGGCATTATTCTCGCCGGAGGATCCGGCACTCGGCTACACCCATTAACCCTTGCTGTGAGCAAGCAGTTGATGCCGGTTTACGATAAACCCATGATTTACTACCCGCTCAGCACCTTGATGCTCGCGGGAATCCGTGAGATTTTAATCATCTCTACTCCCCACGATCTGCCCCATTTCCGCAAACTGCTGGGAAGTGGCTCTGAGCTCGGGCTCTCGTTTAGTTATGCCGAACAGGCTGTTCCAAACGGACTCGCACAGGCTTTTGTGATTGGCGCCGATTTTATTGGTGATGACAAATGCGCTTTGGTCTTGGGCGACAACATTTTTTACGGAGCCGGAATGTCGAAGCTGCTGCAGTCGAACAACGACCCCGATGGAGGTGTGGTGTTTGCCTACCACGTTTCAGACCCTGAACGTTATGGTGTGGTTGAATTTGATGCCAACCAAAAGGCGGTGAGCATTGAAGAAAAACCACTTCAACCCAAGTCGAACTTCGCCGTGCCGGGCTTGTATTTCTACGATAACAGTGTGGTGGAGATTGCCCGCAATCTAAAACCCAGTGCACGTGGCGAATACGAAATTACCGACGTAAACAAGCGTTACCTCGAACTCGGCAAACTCAAAGTGGGCGTGCTCGACCGCGGAACAGCATGGCTCGACACCGGCACCTTCGATTCGCTGATGCAGGCCGGACAATTCGTTCAGGTTATTGAGCAACGCCAAGGACTTAAAATCGGCTGCATCGAAGAAGTGGCCTGGAGAATGAAATTTATCGACAACCAACAACTGGGTAAGTTGGCGGAGCCCTTGCGTAAAAGCGGCTATGGCAACTACCTGCTAAATCTTATCAACGTAAAATGACACGGATTTTAATTACCGGAGGTGCCGGATTTGTAGGGAGCTGTTTGGCTGAAAAACTGGCCGAAAACCCGGAAAATCTCATTGTGATTGTTGACAATCTCAGAACCGGAGAAGAAGCCAAGGTTCCCGTTTCAAGGCATAACAATGTTCACTTTATTAAATGCGACACCAACGATTACCGCGATATTTCGGCGGTATTCTTTGCCTGGAAATTCGATTACGTGTTCCACTATGCCGCATTGGTGGGTGTATTGCGAACCCTGCAAAACCCGGTGGCCGTTTTGGACGATATTGCCGGGATTGAAAACGTGCTTAAGCTTTCAAAAAACACCGGTGTTAAACGTGTTTACTTCTCCTCCTCATCTGAAGTGTATGGCGAACCGGTGGAATTTCCGCAAAACGAGCATACCACGCCGCTCAACTCGCGGTTACCGTATGCAATCGTGAAAAATGTGGGAGAAGCCTACCTGCGTTCCTATCAAAAAGAGTTTGGGCTGGAGTACACCATTTTCCGCTTCTTCAACACTTACGGCCCTAAGCAAAGTCGCGATTTTGTAATCTCGAAGTTCATCCGCATGGCCCTCCAGAACGAGGCCATTACCATTTATGGCGATGGCTCACAAACACGTACGTTCTGCTTTATTGATGACAATGTGGAAGCCTGCAGCAATGCATTCTACCGCAATGCCTACATTAACGATGTAGTGAACGTGGGAGGCACCGTTGAAATTCCCATTCTGGAGGTGGCCCAAACAATCATCCGCCTTACAGGCTCAAGCTCCGAAATCAAGCATGTGGCGCCGCTGGAGGAGGGCGACATGACCCGCCGTCGTCCCGACACCACCAAAATGATGAAGCTCATGGATCGTCCACTCGTTTCTTTTGAGGAAGGACTTCAACGCATCATCAGCAACACCTCATACATCCTGTAATGAAACCCTTGGTACTGCTTCAGGAACAAGTGGCCGAGGCAGTAAAGAATCTCCACTTCCCGGCGGAACCGGCCGACCTGTACGATCCGATTCGCTACACCCTCAACTTGGGCGGGAAACGCATGCGGCCCGCCCTGGTGTTGCTGGGCTCACTGAGTGTGGGAGGGAAAATTGAGGACGCCCTTCGGCCAGCCTTGGGTGTAGAAGTGTTTCACAACTTCACCTTGTTGCACGACGACATTATGGACAATGCTCCATTGCGCCGCAACAAGCCTACCGTGTTCGCCCGCTGGAACACCAATGTAGCCATCCTCTCAGGCGATGTTATGTTTGCCGAGGCCTTTCGCCTGGTGAGTGAGGCTCCGGCA
>CANHCM010000059.1 GCA_947459155.1 Bacteroidota bacterium
CCTTCTATCTACCTTTCCGGAACCATCATTGCAAATCCGATTTGTACTCCATTTGAGTCTACAACGTACGTGGTTTCAGGAACTGGAATCTGTGGAACCGGCAGCGATACAGTGAATGTGAATGTGCTTCCAATTGTGAATGCAAATCTGGGCTCCGACATTACCATTTGCCAAAACGAGGCCTTAACACTGTCGGTAGATAGCGTAGACGGTGCGACCTATACGTGGGGGCCTGCCAATGCAATCGTTGGCCCTGCTAATTTGTCTTCTGCCGTAATCAACACCTTTGCTACCACTACTGTTACATTAACTACGGTAAATACCAATGGTTGTGAGAGTTCCGACACCTTGTTGGTAACCGTTACACCTTCGACTGCTGTATTCAACATTACAGCAAATGGACCTACTACTGTCTGTCAAGGAGAAAGTGTTGTGCTTCAGGCCACTACAGGAAATTTGGTTACTTGGAGTAATGGGTTGGTTAATTTTGACCAAATCGAAGTAACTGAAAGCGGTAATTACTTTGCCATCTTCACAGGCAGCAACTGTCCGGCTTATTCAGATACCATCGAAGTTATTGTAACGCCGCTTCCGGCCATTGCAATTCAACCACAAGGACCTACTACAGTGTGCGATGGAATTTGTGTAACGCTCAATGCCAGTGAGACCGCAAACATCCAGTGGACATTAGCCGATGGGTCTTCATCCACGCAAGGAACTATTCAAGCTTGTGATGCAGGTTGGTATATTCTTGAGAGAACCGAGAATGGATGTACAGGTGTTGACTCAGTGTTCATTTCTGTAGCTCCTCCGCTTCAAGCTCCAGTTATCACCTTAGATGGCAGCGACGTTCTTTGTGAAGGACAGACCACCGCTACATTGATCAGCAGTTCTGCAGTTGGCAATCAGTGGTCGGTAAACAATAGCCCGCTAGCCGGCGAAACCAATAATACCTTGGTGGTTTCTCTTGGAGGAGCATACACGGTTACAGTGATAAGTCCTGAAGGATGTACAGCCACATCAGCTCCGATTGTTATTACTGTGAAATCAGTAGTGCCAATCGACATCATTGCACAGGATTCTATCGTTTGTAATGATGAAGAGGTTTCGATTTTACTTTCTGCTACCGTAGGCTTTGAAACGTATCTGTGGCAGCCAAGCGGCGAAACAACACCGCAGATTACCGCTACGTCGGCTGGCAATTACTCAGTAACCGGTGTTACCGCTGACGGTTGTGTCTCTTCTGCTGATTTTGACATCACCCAGAATGTTCCTTTCTCGCTTAGCTTGAATAGCCCGATTAAGTTCGACGACTTTAACGTAACGGCCCAAGGCGCAAGCGATGGTTCTATTGACCTCACGGTTTCGGGTGGTGCAGGGCCATTCACCTACAGCTGGTCGAATGGTTCAACAAACCAAGACTTGTCGAACATCCCTGGTGGAAACTACACTGTAACCGTAACCGATGCCGAAGGCTGTCCGGTTGTTGACTCAATCTTTGTGAAGGAGCCTCAAGGCATCAAGTTGCCTAATGGCTTTACACCGAATGGTGATGGCTTCAACGACTTTTACGTGATCAAAGGAATCCAAGGATATCCAGGTAACAAAGTGAACATCTTCAACCGCTGGGGTAATCTTGTGTACAGCAAGCAGGATTACAACAACGATTGGGACGGTGTGAGCAATGATGGTAACCTTCTTCCCGATGGTACGTATTTTATCGTCGTTGACTTAAACAAAGAAGGTACAGACAACCTTGAAAACTTTATCGACCTTAGAAGAAAATAATCTCCAACCCCTGAATCTGAACTAAAAACAAAAACAATGAAGAGAATAGCTACAGTCATTAGTATGCTGATCTTCTCCTTCTTTGCAAACGCACAGCAGGAGCTTCAGATTAGTCAGTACATGTTTAACGGACTGTTCCTCAACCCAGCTTATGCAGGCACCCACCCCTATTGGAGTGGAACGCTTTTGCATCGCAGTCAGTGGGTAGGCTTCTCCGGAAACCCATGGTCAAATTTGATTGCCGTCGATGGCCCAATCAAAAATGAGAAAATGGGTCTGGGGTTTATGATCGTTAACGACAATATCGGTCTTACCCGAGTAAACGACATCTCAGCGGCTTATTCCTATAAAATTCGTGTCACCGATAAAAGCCAACTCTCCTTTGGTTTGAGAGCCGGAATTAGAAACACGATGTTTAACGTTTCTGATTTGGAGAATATCGTAGATCAGGGAGACCCGCTTTACAATGCCAATGAGAGCTTGTGGATTCCGAAGTTTGATTTCGGGGCTTATTGGTATTCTGAACGCGGATACTTGGGATTATCAATACCAAACGTATTGTCTATTGACCCTCGAAAAGCCGATAATTCAGATGCCGGCATTCGTCGTCACTTCTTCCTCAATGGAGGTTATGTTTGGGACTTAAACGCATCAGGTTCGGTAAAATTCAAGCCATCTTTCCTGGTGAAGTATGAGCCAACGGCACCAATTTCGGCCGACATTAACGCACATTTCCTTTTCAACGACCGCTTCTGGTTAGGAACTTCTTACCGCCACAACGCAGCTGTTGTATTTATGGCTGAATACCAAATCACTGAAAAGCTTCGTGCCGGTATCGCTTACGATGCTACTACCTCTGCAATTCGCCAATATCAAAACGGATCTTTCGAAGTGATGTTGGGCTACGACTTTACCCAGAAACTGGTAAAAATCAAACACCCTCGTTACTTCTAAAAACCTGATCAAGCTAGCAAGTCATGAAAAAGAGATATGTTATTGCCAGTCTGGGTGCAGCACTCATCTTTGCCGGGTGTGGTGCTCCTTACTGGACCAAGAAGGGTAACCGGGATTATGATGCATACGCTTATGCTAATGCAGTTACCTCCTACAAAAAGGCTTTGGATAAGAAAGCTGATTACTACGAAGCCAAGAAAAAGCTTGCCGATAGCTACCGATTGATGAATAATCCATCGGCAGCCGAAGAGCTTTACAAGGATGTAGTAACGATGCCGGATAGCGATCCGATGAATCAGTTTTACTATGGCCAAGTTTTGATGCAGAATAAAAAGTACGCTGAAGCTAAGAAGGCATTTGAGGAATATGCAAAAGCAAAACCTGAGGATACCTTCGTGAAAGCGCTCATTGAAGCTGCTGCAAACCCGGGCAAGTTCGATGGAAAGCTCGATGATTGTGCGTACTCACTCACGCCTATTGAGACCTCCGGACTCCTGAATGCTCTCGGTGGAACGCCTTACAACTTCGGATATGTGTTTGCCGGTGAATCAGCTGTGGAGGCTGAGGAGAAGGGGAAGCAACGTAACCCTTACACCGGGAACTCTTTCATGGACTTATACTTCATCAAAAAAGATAAGTCAAGTGCAAAATGGTCTGCTCCTGAAGCCCTCAAAGGTGGTGTAAATGGTGAGTTCCACGATGCCTTCGCTACTTTCAGTGCCGACGGTCAAACCGTGTACTTTACCCGTACACAAACTGATAAAGGAAAGATGCGCCTGAACAACAATCAGGTGTCAAACCTCGAAATTATCAAGGCTACCTTTTTGGATGGCGAATGGACCAATCTTGAATCTTTCCCTTACAATTCTTTAGAGTTTTCGAACGGTCATCCTGCGCTTAGCGCTGATGGCAAAACGCTCTACTTTAGCTCAGACCGCCCTGGTGGATATGGTAGTACCGACTTGTACAGCTGTAAGTGGAATGGTACTTCATGGGATGCGCCCGTAAACCTTGGTCCAACCATTAATACTCCCGGACGTGAGGTTATGCCGCATGTAGGCTTTGATGAGAAATTGTATTTTTCTTCCGATGGACATGCTGGTTTAGGAGGTCTGGATATCTTCAGTAGCACCAAGAACGGTTCAAACTGGTCTGTACCTGCAAACCTTAAGTCTCCTGTGAATTCTTCTCGCGATGATTTCTCTTTCGTTCTCGACAGTGAAGGAAAAATTGGCAACCTCACCTCATCTCGTGGAGGCACAGATAAGCTGTATGAGGTAATCTACAAAGACGTTATCGTTCCTGTTGAAGTTTGCCTGGTTGATAAAATCACACGCAAGCCAGCCAGTGGTTTGATGGTTTACGCCGAAAACAAAGACACCGGCGAGATCGATAGTACATCCGCAGGTTCTGACGGTAAAGCTACCTTCAGGCTAAAGGGTGAGTACGACTTCGTGATTAAAGCAAGAAGCGCAACGGTTCTTACCAACAGTATCGACATTACGACCAAAGGCAAGAGCTGTGCAACAGTGGTGAAAACCTGCGATGATGGAAAAGTACTTGAGGTTGAAGCACCGGATTATGCAAAAGAGTACGACATCAACGACATCTACTACGATTACAACAAGTGGAACATTCGTCCTGATGCGGCTAAGCAACTGGATAAACTCGTAAAACTGTTGCAGGATAACCCAAGCTTCAAAATTGAGTTGGGCTCTCATACCGACTGCCGTGGTTCTGAAGAGTACAACCAAAAACTTTCAGAAAACCGCGCTAAGGCAGTTGTGAAATACTGCACGCTGCGTGATATCGATCCAAGCCGTTTGACTTATAAGGGCTATGGTGAGACCGTACGCCGCTCTTCTTGCGTGTGCGAATCATGCTCCGAAGCAGAATGGCAGCAAGACAGACGCACTGTGTTTAAGCTGATTAAGTAATTAAACGTTTATAAACGTTTATAAATGTTTAAAATGCCCGGCCAACGCCGGGCATTTTCTTTTTTTGCCCATGGCAAATCCTCATTCAGCATTTCGTCGTCAGCTGGCCGTGCAACCATTCATTCGGATTTCGATTTTGGTATTCTGTGGAATTCTCCTACAAACGTTGTCCAAGATGAGTGTATGGTTGATTTTTGGAGTCTCGCTTGGATTCGCGCTTCTCCTGACCTACCTGATGTGGCGAAGAAAAAACTCTCAGTTTACAGGAGTTCTTATAGGACTGTGGTTATTATCAACCTCCTGTGGAGTGGTGAAGCAATACGATCGGGTTTATCACACGCCCGATTTATTGTATGGTCGGCATCCGGTTCTTCTTTCTGTAGGCAACGATATTCGAAAATCCGAGCAAGGATCGAGGTTTCAGGGAAGGCTCAGGGCCATTTTCATTGATCAACACTGGCATTTTGTTGACGTGCCCGTTTGGGTTAGGCTGCATCAAATGGTGCCTTTGCCCGGAGATTTGATTTTAAACCGTGGGAGCTTAAAGGATCTCCCTGGAATTGCGCTTCCTCTGGAGTTTGACCTGCACCATTGGTTGGCAAATAATCATTTGGATGGCGTGTGGGAAGTGAAGGAAGGTGAGGCAATCAATGTGGGTGAGGCAGAGCGATGGTCGTTCACCTTTTTTGGTCGATTGCGCAACCAGCTGCTTCAAAACCTAAGAGAAAACGGGCTTCCGGAGCGCGCATTTGGACTCGTTTCCGCGTTGATTTTGGGAGAACGTTCCGAAATAGAGTCGAACGTTCAGGATGCTTTTCGCATCTCAGGACTGGTACACATCCTGGCGGTATCGGGCATGCACGTGGCACTCATCTTCGGACTGTTTACACTCATGCTTAGACCACTGACTAATGTATGGCTTAAAGCCACATTATTGGTATTGGGCGTGTGGCTTTACGCGGCGCTATCAGGGCTCTCGCCTTCGGTAACCCGCGCGGCCACACTGTATAGTTTGATTGCCATTGGTCAGGGGCTTAATCGAAAGAACACCAGTAGTTTGAATAGCCTTCTTGCCGCTGCTGTAATCATGCTCCTTTTCGACTCCGGATTTCTGTTTGATTTAGGCTTTCAGTTATCGTTCCTGGCTGTATTGGGTATTGTTACCTTGGGCAACCGGTACACATTCGCTACCTATAGCCGTTGGAAACGATACCTTTTACAATCGATGTGGATTAGCACTGTAGCTCAGATTACAACACTACCTGTGATTCTTTACCATTTTGGAACTTTCCCCGTTTACTTTCTTCCCGCCAATTTGCTGGCAGTTCCATTTTCAGCAATTCTTACTTATGCCTCAATTCTCTGCCTAATTCTTTCGCCATTGCCGATTGTAGCTCCTTTCGCTTGTGGGGTTTTGGCTGTGTGTATTGATGGCTTTTTAGCTCTGGTCAGTCTTTTTTCTAAACTGCCCTATGCACAGATTTCTAATATCATTCCCACACTCCCGCAGATGATACTTCTGATGATGTTTATACTCATGTTTTTAGTGCTTCCGCTAAAGTTCATGGGCTTTGTCAGACGTTCAACGTTATTATTGATGCTCTTGCCCGTTGCAGGTAATTTGGGATTGGATAGGAGGCGGCCCCTAGAGCACATTATCGCCGCCAAAGGTTCTGAGTTTCTTTTTCTCTCAACCAGTGGCAATGCAGTTTACAGCAGTATTAAGGCAGTTTCGTCAGATGAAGATTTAAAGCGAAAACTGGAGCAGATCGCCGATGAGTACATTCATCTTCCAATTCCTTCGCGAGGACATCCAGTTTTTAGAGTATCAATTCGAACGAAAGAATCGCAGGTTGTTGTTTGGGCTATTGATCCACGCTGTAAAGTGAATCCTTGGAAACTGCTTCGAGAGACTAAAGTACAGTTGGTTGTATTGCTCCATCCGTCGCGCAATGCGAGAATGTGGGAATGGGCTTGCCGAAGGTATCGTATACCTTTGCATAAGGCTTGGAGTAAACAGAATCATACATTACATTTGTCGAAACACTTCTAAATGAGGATACGAGGGGAGGAGTATTGTGCGACAAAACGTTTTTTTTGTCTTTGCCTACTTAGGCATCTCCAGTTAATTTTGAATTAACAATAAGGATAAATACCTTTCGCCTATACTCATGGAGAAAAATTATTTCTTATCCTTGTGCGCTTAAACTGACATTCATATCGAGCAATTTTACAACCAATGAAAAAACTCACCGTATTGCTGATTTCCGGAGCCATCACCTTTGCAGCAGGAACGGCATCAGCGCAGAATAACTCTTCTAAAGCCCATCAGTGCGGAACTATGCACTTTATGGAAGAAGAATTCAAGCAGCATCCAGAACTCAGAGAGCAGTTTCTTCAGCACCAGAAGCAAGTTGCAGAATACAAGCGGATGCAAAATGCCCCGTTCAGAAGCACACAGAAGAGAATTGTTCCTGTTGTGTTCCACATTATTCATCAATGTGGGCCTGAGAATATCTCCAGAGCTCAAATTGAAGATCAGTTGAGAATCCTCAACGAAGATTTCTCGCTTACGAATCCCAATTTTGGTCAAACCCCTGAATGTCACGCTGCAGTTGCCGCTGATTGTCAGATTGAATTCCGTTTGGCTACCAAGGATGACTTAGGCAATTGCACCGACGGAATCGTTCGGGTGGAATCACCCAAAACATTTGAAGCCAACAACCAAAGTGGCGTGAAAGCCATCAGCCGTTGGTCATCACACAAATACTTAAATGTATGGGTGGTGAACTCAATCGGTTCTATTCAGAGTGTGGGTGGAGAGGTGCTTGGTTACGCGCAGTTCCCTGCGGGTGGATTGCCTTCCACCGATGGTGTAGTAATTCGTCACGATTGCATTGGCTCGATCGGAACCGCGCAAACAGGAACATTTGCTCCTCGTTTCGGGCGTACCATGACTCACGAAGTTGGTCACTGGCTCGGATTGCGCCATATTTGGGGTGATGCCGATTGTGGTTCAGACGGAATCGACGATACTCCAATTGCTGCCGCTCCTAACTACGGAATTTGTTTTGACGATTTCCCTTACAATATCGGAGGTTGTGAAGGCGGTGATGAAAATGACAACTGCGGTGAGATGTTCATGAACTACATGGATTACTCAGATGACCAGTGTATGTCGATGTTCACCAATGGACAAAAAGAGGTGATGGATGCCACGCTGGCGACATTCCGTTTCTTCATCTCATCGGAAGAAAACCTGGCTGCAACAGGAACACGCGATGAAGATATAGCTAACCCTGTTACCTGCGTTCCTCAGTCGAGCTTCTGCGACAACCGTATGATGGTATGCGAAAATTCTACTGTCACCTTTACCGATGCCAGCTACAATGCAGTTGGCTACACCAGAGAATGGAATTTTGAAGGTGGTACTCCGGCTACGAGCTCTACAGCAAACCCTGTAGTTACATACTCAGCCGCTGGTGTTTACGACGTTTCTTTAACTACTTCTACTTCAGCTGGTGCCAATACCCTCAGCAAGCCGAACTACATTATCGTATCACCTGATGCGGCGCAGTTCTCAACAGGACCTTTCGAGGAGACTTTTGCTACTTCAGCGAATTACGACAACTTGTTTACCTCTATTAATCCCGACGGTACTGAGGCAAAATGGGAATACGTTTCTAATGGTGGTTTCGAATTCGGAGGCGGTGCGCGCTTAAGAAACTACTTCAATACCGCGACTGAGAGAGATTTCCTCATCACTCCTTCTTATGACATTTCTTCTGTTACTAACCCGGTATTGATGTTCCGTCTGGCGGTTGCCGAAAGAGGTGGAGAACCTAACGATATCTTCCGAGTATACACGTCTAACAACTGTGGTCAGTCATGGGGTGTTCCACGTCGTACCATCAACTTCAATGAGATGAATTCTGCGGGACAATACACCAACGAGTTCGTTCCAACGCTCAAGTCGCATTACAAAACTTATTTCGTTTCATTGGCTCCTATTGCTCAGCAAGACAATGTGCGCATTCGTTTTGAATACGAGTCAGGTACCGGCGATAGAGCAAACAACGTTTACCTCGACGATATTAACATTGGCAGCTCATTGGGAGAATTTGATTTTGAAGATCAAATCGGTTTGAATGTATTCCCTAATCCTACTTCAAACAATTCTCAAATTAACTTCTATGCTTACAAGGCAGCTCAAATGAGTCTGCGCGTATACGATGTACTCGGCAAGGAAGTAATCACAGGATTCAATGGTAAAGTAGGTGCAGGAGATCAGTCGTTCAACATCGATATGAGCAATTTGTCTTCCGGTGTTTACACCATCCGTCTTGAGCTTGATGGAAAGACGGCCTTCACCAAAGTGGTGCGCAATTAATTTTAACTTCTTGGATTTCAAAAGCCCTGATGAAAATCGGGGCTTTTTTGTTTTAACTTGGCAATTTAATTGCTTACCGCCGTTTCTATCTTGAACGTATGAAAAAGTTGAATTTCCTTTTTGCAGTTGCCATTCTTATTCCTGCACTTTCGTTTTCACAAGACATCATCACATTGAGAAACGGAAAGAAGATCGAAGCCGTAGTTTCTGAAGTCAGTAAGAAAGACGTTACCTACAGAAAATTCTCGAACCCTAAAGGCCCCTTGTACAGGGCAGAACTCAAAGATATTGGTCGTATCAATTATGAAAGTGGAGCCGTAGATGAGTTTAATCCAATTCAGGGAGAAGCTACTGCTCAGAAGCCCGCATCAAAAGTTCAGGAATCTTTCGGCAGTGATTTTGGCCGTAACCTGATTAGCATCGATGCAATGTCGTTGCTGTTTCAAAATATAGAGGTTTCGTATGAACGATTTGTGGGCTCCCAAGGCAAACTTGGGATTCGTGTTCCTGTCTCGGTGAATATGAATTCGGGCGACTACAACAATGGTTTTGCCAACGCGAGAAACATTTTCAATACCGGTTTCGACTTGAACTATTACCCATTAGGTCAAGGCGCTTCGCGCATGTTTATCGGACCTTCGTTACGTTTAGGGGCCGCCCGCACTACATATTCTTACTTCGATGATCTTATTGGAGGTGAAGTTTCTACGACCGGAAACTCAAATTACTTCGCGTTTTTGCTTCGGTTTGGCTTCTTGTACACTCCTGTTAAAGAGCTGAGTATTGGCACTGCATTCGGGATTGGAACGCGCCGCTACGTGACCAACATTCCAAACCAAACCGCTGGCTCAGCAGTGAGTTTGCAGTTTAGCCTGGGTTACCGGTTTTAAGTGGCCTCCAAGTTTTCAAACTGTTCTTTCAGAAAACCCGATTTGGTGTTTCTCTTCAAGTTCAGTGAGAATCTCGGTATACCACTCTTGTGAAATGGGAATGTGCAGTCCCGGCTGTTTCACCTTGTTTTCGAGAATCATACGAACACCAATGGCCAAAGGTAAACCAACCGTTTTGGCCATGGCTGTTCTTCGGTTATCTGTTCCTTCTACCTGAAGATCACTGTAGCATATGCGTTTCTTTCCATTCGAATCGACCGATTCGATGATGTGCTGCATCACCACTAAATCGCGGTCATCAGGCATAAGCTCCCACCGTTTTTCGAGTAAGGCTTGCAATATTCCCGCCGGGCTTCCGCCTTTGGAGTCGATGAGATCTTGTTTGAGAAGTCCTAACCATTGCAGCTTTTGCAGATTTTCCTCGGAAAATCCCGATACCTTTTGAAGTTTAGATTCGGTGCTCTCGTTGGAAGAAGGAAGGAAAGCTTCTACAAAATCACGGTATGTCATCCCCGGTTTTACCGGAAATTGAACAGAATCATCTGTTAATCCAAGCTGTAAAAGGAAGTTCCAGGCGGAGCAATATCCGGCATGCCGTAATGTTCCCCGAACCAGCGTTTCAACCTGAGTTAATCCGTATGTTTCGCGGTAACTCAACGAATCGCGGTTTGGGTAGCCGTCATAAATAGTGTTGTTGATGACATGCCGTGTCGATTCTGCAAACAGACGATGATAGGGCTTCAGTTTAATTTGCCCATTTTCTAAATATCTCGCAGTGGATTGCCCGGCCAAAACGACATTTCGGGGATTCCAGCTGAATTTATACTTCCAGGGATTGTCGGCCAGACAAGCCTCAGCCACAAGTCCTCCGCAATAAGAATGAAAGGCCGTAATCTGCTCTCCCTCCGATTGCAGCGTGTGGATGATTCGCATTGCCGACATGTGATCGAGGCCCGGATCTAATCCGCACTCATTGAGGAAAAGCAAACCATTTTGTAACACATCACCGGTTAAGGCGCGCATTTCGGGACTTTCGTATGAGGCTGTGGCCAGATGGCTTTTTTGTTCTACACAAATCCGGGCAACCACCGGATGCATAAAGGCGGGAAGCATAGAAACTACCAGTTGCTTTCCGGCGATAAGCGATCGGAGTACCTCAGGGTCATCCAGCTTTGCTGTATGCAAATGCACAAAACTGAAGGCTGAATCCAGTGACTGTAAATGTTCTGTGTTTAAATCGGCGATGTGCAATTCAAATCCGACTTTTCCACACCAATCTAAAAGATAATCAAGGAGATAGCCCGCCGACTTCCCCGCGCCTAAAACCAAAACCGATGACATAGAATCAGGGTTCTGTTTTAACATTCACAAAACCACCATTGGTGATTCTGATGTTCGAAACAAGTCCGGTGTTTTGATTGATAAAATCGCCTTCAAATTCGAAGCCTCCCGATACCGTAATGATGCTGTTGGTTACGTAGTAATCGGAAATTACAATTTTACCACTGTCGGATTTGAATATACGGTCGGATGGGTCGATGTATCGGCAACGCACTAAAGTATCGGGATTGGGCAAATCATAGGTTCCCAGCTCAGTACCAAAAAACTGAATCACCACTGTACTGTTGTCGGATCGCGCGAGGGAAACCACATTTTTTATACGTCCGTTTTCAGGTGTAGAAGTAAATGTGGCGCGTGTAAATGTGGTGTAAGAGCCGTTTACGTCGGCTGAACCAAAGATGGTCTGTGGCGGTTCTGGTTCCTCTTCCTCCTTGCAGGCGCTAAAACTTAATATGGCCACGATTAAGGTCATCCAAGAAAACTTTAGCATCCAAGGGCGATTTAAAAACTTACCTGCGAACATGTATTGAGCATTATTTTTGGGATTGTAAATATAGACATCTCTGTTTAGTTCTGCAAACCAAGCCCATTTACCATGTGATGGCCTCACTCAGCGACGAATTCATTAGGTTTGCAGTATGTTTTTTTCAGAAAGCCAGCTGCAGGAAATCCGTCAATTACTGCTTAAGGCCAGCAATGTTGTTTTGGTTTCTCACCGCAATCCCGATGGCGACGCTTTGGGCTCAACCCTCGGTTTAAAGTCAATCTTTGATCGACACTTTACCTTTAAAACGCAGGTGATCGTTCCCGATGCCAGGCCAGAATTCTTGGAGTATTTACCCGGATTTAATGAGGTGTTGGTGTTTGAACAAGAAACTCAACAGGCTACAGAAGCCATCCTCAATTGCGATATATTGTTTTGCCTCGACTTTAATCACCCGGGTAGAGTAGGAGATATGGAAACGGTGTTGAGGGCAAGAGCAAGCGCGAGTCCCGATTCGGGCATCATGATCGATCACCATCAACAGCCTGAGTCATTTATAACATACATAGGTTCTGATACTTCGGCCAGCTCAACGTCGGAAATGGTTTATCAGTTTTCTCAAATGCTTGGATTTGAGGTCATTCCTCAAAAGGAAACAGCCATGTGTTTGTACACGGGAATTATGACCGACACGGGCTCATTCCGATTTAGCGCCACCAGTCCCAATACCCATCGCATTGCCGCCAACCTTCTGGCATCGGGACTGGAGCACTGGAAAATCCATGAACATCTCTTTAACCAAAATAAGCTTTCAAAACTGCAGCTTTGGGGCGAAGTCTTTAGCCATCATCTTTTTCAACTTCAGGAGCTTGGGGTGAGTTACATGGTTGCCGAGGGTAAACTTCTCCAAAATCATCAATATGAAGAGGGCGATCTGGAAGGCCTGGTCAACTTTGCCCTCAGCCTGAAAGGCACAACTATGGCTGCCTTGTTTAGTGAACGAAAAGGCAAGGTTAGAATTTCGTTCCGTTCGGTCGGGACATTTTCGGTGAATGCCTTTGCCCGCGAACATTTTAATGGGGGCGGACACGAAAACGCGGCCGGTGGTAGTTTTGAGGGTAGCCTTCAGGAAGCC
>CANHCM010000060.1 GCA_947459155.1 Bacteroidota bacterium
CAATACAAACCCGATGCAGAGGATGGTATATTTAAATTGAGTGTTGTTCAAGGAACGCAGGATGAATTGATTCGTTTTATTCGGAAATATCCCAATAACAGAAACACGCTTCGCTGTTGGGATCAGTTCTATGCGCTATACACGGCCGATCAGAGTACAGAACGGATCATGGAATTCAAAGAGCGCTATCCGGATTTTCCTTTTTTAGATAAACTCAATCGTGATTTTGGTCTATCCAAAGCCCTGTTTTTCCCGGTGGTCAAAGATGAATTGTGGGGTTATGCCGACAGTAGCGGAACTATTCAGATTCCTTATCAATTCGAGGAAGCAGAATATTTCTCCGACAATTTGGCGGTGGTGAAAAAAAATGGGAAATATGGATACATCAATAAATCGGGATTTGTAATTATTCCTTGTCATTTCAAAGAAGCAGAATCGTTTGAGGAAGGCTTGGCCATTGCTGAGAATGATACCGGAGCCGGAGTGATCAATACGAGAGGAATGTGGGTCATTCCACCGGCTTATTATTCCGTGAACCGAAATGCTTGCCGGCTATTTCGCATCGAGCAAAATGAGCTCTATGGTTTGATGGATTATCAGGGTAATTTGGTTCAGGCCATGGAGTTTGAAGACATTGGAGCTTGCAGCGAAGGTCGAATTGGATTTGTGCAGGATGGCCTCGCCGGATTTATGGACGAACAAGGGAATATTGTCATTAAAGCCCAATATGAAGCGGCTACCGATTTTCTGTCGGGCATTTCGAGAGTGGTTTTTAACGAAAAGGTAGGAGCAATTCGAAAAGATGGAAGCACACTTCTTCCCACTAAATTCAAGAAGATTACGCCTGTTTCAGAGGATTTCCTGTTTGCGGAAGAAGACAAGAAATGTTTACTCTACACGGCTGCCGGGAAAAAAGTACTGAGCTTAACCGATCGCTGTGCGGCGGCAACGGCCGGTGTGGAGGGATTTTATAACGGTTTGGCCAGGGTAGAAAAAAAGGGGAAATTCGGATTTATCGATAAAAAAGGAAAAACAGTAATTCCCACTTTGTATGATCAAACCGGTGTGTTTTCTGAGGATTTATGTGCAGTGCGGGTAAAGGGTAAGTGGGGTTATATCAATAAATCAGGAAAAGTGATGGTAGAGCCTCAATTTGAGCAGGCTTTGACATTTAAACGTAAAATGGCCAGGGTAAAGAAAAATGGAAAGTGGGGATTGATTGCCTCCGATGGGAAAGTGTTGCTGCCTTTTCAATATGAGGCCATTGAGGAAATTCAAGGAGGTTTTATTGTTGAGCTTGCAGGGAAGAAAGGATTTCTCGATGAAACACGCGCAGAACGCTTGCCGACTGGCTACCAGGAGATCAAACCTACACCGCAGGCACATGTGTTTGAGTTGTTGAAAGACGATCGCTTATCCTATTACAATTCATTCACGAATCAAGTTTTCTGGATAGAAGAAGAGCCGGTCAATCAGCCTTAAAGGCCATTTCTGGAATACCATTTAGAATATGTACTTTTGCGGCCAAGCATTAGAACAGTGAAAAGACTATTCAGAAAAATTACGGGGTATTTTATCAAAGGCTTGCTTTTGATCACCCCGATTGGCATTACGCTGTGGATAGTTTATCAGAGCATTCGATTTCTCAGGGGCTTATTGCCTGGTGAATATTGGCTCATTGGAATTCCACTCGTAATTTTTAGCATTACTTTTTTAGGATGGTTGGGAACGGTATTCATTCAAACCCCGATTACGCAGTTCATCGATAAAACCCTTGAACGCATTCCGTTGGTGAAGTTTATCTACACCTCAGTGCGCGATTTGATGTCGGCATTTATGGGCAACGAAAAGCGCTTCAGTAAACCGGTTTTGGTAAGTATGCAGTCAGACGGCGGTATTTACAAACTGGGATTTATCACCCAGCGCGATTTGCTCAGTCTTGGCATTGAAGGCGGTAAAAGTGCCGTGTATATGCCGCACAGTTACAATTTCTCGGGCAATCTGTTTATTGTCGACAACCAACGAATCACACCCATTGATGGAAGCTCCGAAGATGTGATGAAGTTCATCGTTTCGGGTGGTGTAACGAGAATTTGATGCATTTCTGAAATTTTCTAACACATTCGTTTCGTGTACAGTAGATTGCAGAATTCGCTCTCATAGGGGTTAACCCTTGTTTTTCTTGCATATTTAAATTAGAGTTACTACTTTTACTTCTGAAATCACTATATTACACCAATTAAACTAAATGGATAATTTTGAAGATAAGCAAGTAGGGTCTGGCTCCTATATGGAGAAGGATGGTCATGTTTGCTATCTGCAAAATGAGAAGCATGCCAATGCCCTCAAGCGAACATTACAGCCTTTGCACGAATTAGCAGAGTCGATTCTGGGAGAAGTGGTTCTGGGAGTTTTGGAATGGCATGAACCGAGTATTTGCCTCATTTTCCCTGAGCATTCCACGATTTCTGAACAACTTAAACAAGAGATTAAGCGGCAATTCATTCAACAAGTTGAAAATGAATCCTTGCACGCTGCTTTTCAGTTATCGTTTTTTGAGGAGTCCGGCGCAGTAGAGCTTCATGGGCAATTCCTCAAGGTCCACGACAATCCAATCATTTTTGAAACCTATTCGGTCATCCTATTTAATTCAGCAACTGTTTTACAAAGTAAGTACAAGGAAATACAGCGTTTAAATAAAGTAATTGAAGCGGCTCTTATAGAATCGAAGAAAGTAATCCTGCAAGAAATCGAATTGTCAGATCTCTACAACAAAACCCGCCCATTACTCAGTGCTATGGAAGCCAGTGAGATGGGTGTTTGGGAGTGGGACATGAAAACAGGGGCTTTACAGATTAATGAAATGTGGGCGACAATTATTGGCTATACCGCCGAAGAATTGGGTGAATTAAATATTGAAACCTGGTATCGTTTTTCGCATCCCGACGACGAAAAATATTCATCAGAACAGTTTACACGCCTGCTTAAGGGAGAAATCCCTTATTATGATATGAATTACCGTATGCGCCACAAAAACGGAGAATGGATTTGGGTGAATACGCGTTCTAAGGTTTCGAGTTGGTCCGACGATGGTGAGCCGTTAAGGATGAATGGAATCATGGCCGACATCAACAAACAGGTACTCACGCAATTGCAGTTGGAGTCATACTCGAACTCACTTCCCGCAGTTGTGTACCGGTTCATTTTGTATGAAGATGGCACTCAAAAAATGAAATTCGTGAGTGCCGGTTCTTATGAAATTTGGGGAATTTCGCCGGAAGCGGCCATGATCGACAACTCATTTATTCTCCAACGTGTGCATCCCGATGATTACGACGATTTGATGGAAAGCGTATTTCAATCGCAGCGATTCAATCGTCAATGGGAATTTACGTATCGGTATTTACACCCGGATGGCACATTACGTTGGCATAAAGGAAAGGGGAAACCTCAAGCCCTGGCCAAAGGAGCAACGGCCTGGGATTCTCTGGTAATCGACATCACTGAATCTGAGAATTTACAACAAGAACTGCTCAGGCAGAAATTACAAACAGAAGCCATCATTAATGCGACCGAAGATTGGGTTTGGTCGATGAACATTGAAGGCCAGTTAACCACCTATAACAACGCATTTAAGTCAGCTGTCGGTGCATTTGCTACCATACCAATTGAGCCCAACAGTAATTTTCAAAATATCCAATTTCCAGAACCCCTGAAATTGATATTTAATAATGCATTTAAGCAAGTTGTAGAAACACATGAAAACATTGAGCTTTTCCACGAAATTCAGTTGGAAAATTCACTATTGTTGAAATACATTTCGCTCAACCTCTACCCTATTTTCGACACATCAAATTCATTGGCAGGAATAGCCTGTTACTTAAAAGACATTTCCGATTTCAAAAAAGTACAATACCAGTTAGAAGAGTCGAATGCCAATTATAAATTGCTCTTTGAATTTAGTCCAATACCGATGTGGGTTTACGATCTCGAAACCCTGTCGTTCGTAATGGTCAACAAAGCAGCAATGGGAAAATATGGTTATACTTTGGATGAATTTCTATCGATGACCATAAAAGATATCCGCCCAACAAGCGAAATTCCCAAGCTAATCGACGTTGTTAATGATTCAAGAAAGCGCAACAGCTTCGAGTTCTCAGGGCAATTCATACATCAGAAGAAATCAGGAGAAGTTTTCGAAGTAGAAATAACCAGCACTATTGTTGTTATCAAGGGCAGAAAAGCCGAACTCATCGCCGCAATCGACCTGAGTGAAAGAATGCGAATAATGAGTAAAATATTCGAGCAAAATAATTCTCTTCGCGAAATCGCCTGGATGCAATCGCATGTTGTTCGGGCTCCTTTGGCAAGGATGATGGGCATTGTAGATTTATTAGTGGATCCCAACCTGAGTTCGGAAGAGCTGAAATCGTTTTGCGCCATGCTCGATGTCTCCATGAAGGAGCTGGATGCCATCATTCATCAAATTACCCAATTATCCAAACCTTTCACGGAAATTGGTCGAGGAAACTAAACGATTGATCAATTCGTAATTGACGGAAGCTAATTGTCAATCGCTTCGATTATTCCTACTACATCCATTAAATTAAGCTGTACACCCTGCATTCTTTCCGGCCAAAAGTCCTGAAAAACAGCTTGGTTATGCTGTTAAATTCTAATCAAATATGCCTTTATAAGCCTGAACAATACGCAACGCTTCGGCCGCAGGTGCAACATCATGAACACGCAGTATATGCGCACCATTGAGCAATGCCAGCACATGCAATGCGGTGGTTCCGTTCAGCGCTTCATCGGCCGAAACCTTGAGCAATCGGGTCACCATACTCTTCCGTGAAAGCCCCACCAACAGGGGAGCTTTAAGCGACCGAAAGAGAGACAAATTCCTCAATAAACTATAATTGTGCTCCAGCGATTTTCCAAAGCCAAAACCCACGTCTACCAACACATTGCCATGACCGTTCGCCCGCAGAAAAGCCAATTTCTCGGCCAGGGCTCCTAACACTTCAACCGTCACATCTTCATAACTCGGATTTACCTGCATGTTTTCAGGCTTTCCTTGCATGTGCATCAGAATATACGGGGCTTTCAGCCGGATGACCGTATCGAGCAATTGAGGATCAATGCTCCCGGCCGAAATATCGTTGATCAAATCAGCTCCGCAATCCATCGCCTTTTCGACCACCGTAGAATGGTAGGTGTCGACCGAAATCAAGATTTTCGGGAAAGCTTCACGAACAGCTTGAAGAACAGGCTTTAGGCGCAACCACTCCTCATCAGGATTCGACAAGGCTGAGCCGGGCTTAGAGCTGGCGGCTCCGAGGTCGAGAAAAAAAGCCCCTTCCTCCACATGCTTTCCAGCCAGATTAAGGGCTTCGTCGATCGCAGAAACGCGGCTCGCTTCAAGAAAACTATTGTTGTTTACATTGATTATCCCCATTAAACGCGGCTTTTCAAAAGAAATAAGCCGGCCGCCAATTTGAAGCGAAGGGAATTCAACAGCAGCTTGTAAATTCGCAGTCTGATTCATCAAATCCATGGAGCAAACATCGTTACAATTTGACCGCGTTATCAGCCACTGTCGCAAAACTTTTCTACAAAAAAATGCCGATTACGGCACTTCCTGGCGGATCTTGCGGCTCAGCTCCATTACCGATCAGATTTACATCAAGGCAACACGCATCCGTGGTATCGAAACCTCAGGCACACACATGGTCGACGAAGGCATTGAGCCTGAATTTATGGGCATCGTGAATTACTCCGTGTTGGCGCTCATTCAACTCCAGCTCGACGAAAATGCGCCTTTGGAACTGGATGCTCAGGTTATCGAATCATTGTACGACAAAACAGTTGCGGAGGTGAAAGCCCTCATGCTCAAAAAGAACCACGATTATGGCGAAGCCTGGCGCAACATGCGGGTAAGCTCGTTTACCGACATTATTCTCATGCGCTTGCTGCGTATCCGCCAAATCGAAGACAATCAAGGAAAAACGGTAGCCTCAGAAGGGGTAGATTCGAATTACATGGACATGATGAACTACGCGATTTTTGCACTGATTAAACTCGACGAAAAGTCATCCTCGCCAAACCTCAAAAACCCGAATTAAACATGAAGTATCTCATTCATCTTGTTCGCTTATTGGTTGGTGTCCTGTTTATCGTTTCAGGACTCATAAAATCGAACGATACCATCGGTTTTGCCTATAAACTGGAAGAGTATTATCAGGTTTTCGGAACCGAAAGTTTAATTCCAACAGCAGTGCTTCAGGCTGGTTTAATTTGTGTGGTTGAAGTGCTGTTGGGAATTACGCTTTTATTGGGAACGCGGGTCATTCTCACGCTCACTTTATTGATGAGCATGATTGTGTTCTTCACCTTTTTAACCTTTTATTCGGCCTACTTTAACAAAGTTACCGACTGCGGTTGTTTTGGTGATGCCTTAAAACTCACACCCTGGGAGTCGTTCACCAAAGATGTGGTGTTGTTGGTATTGATAGGAATTTTAATTGCCGGCCGAAAATATATTAAGCCTTTATTTGGACAAAAAACCACCCGAAATCTGCTCATTGGAGCCACGATAATTAATGTTGGATTTCCGCTTTATACCTATCATTTTTTACCGGTCATCGACTTCAGGCCTTATGCAGTAGGAAAAGACCTTATTGAAGGCATGAAAGAAATTCGCCCGATGAAACAGGGAAAAACACAATATTTATTTCTCAATTTAAAAACCAATAAAGAAGAATTACTCGACAATTATCCTTACAAAGACACCATTTCGTGGGAATTAGACACTACAAAGTGGAAATTTATCGATACGAAGGTCGAAATTCTAGATCCGGGTGAACCCGCGCCAATTCACGATTTTAGTCTTATGACAACCGAAGGAAATGATTTCACCATGGATATTCTGCAATATCCGGGTCATCAGTTTTTCCTCGTATGCTACGATTTACAAAAAGCCGATCAGGAGGTTTTTGCAGAGGTGAACACCTTTGCCACGGCGGCAGAAAAAACCGGAATTCCATTTTATGGGCTGACCAAAGATGTAAAATTGGTGGAGGAATTCCGCCATGCCAATCAATGTGCATTTCCATTTTTAATTAGTGATGGCACTGCCTTAAAAACGATGATTCGCTCGAATCCGGGGCTGATCTTGCTCAAAGGCTCTAAGGTTTTAGCCATGTGGCATCACAATGTTTTCCCGGAATTTGAAAAGGTAAATTCGAAATTCAGCTTGCGCACCGGCGGACCGGCACCCGTTCAATGATTCAGCGAGATACAACCATTTGCGCCCTGGCAACACATCCCGGAATGGCCGCTATTGCTGTGGTTCGGGTGAGTGGACCGGAAGCATTTTCAATCGTCGATAAAGTCTTCAGGCCCTATGGCGGTAAAAAACTGCTGAGCGCTGATGGCTACACGATTTTATTCGGCAAAATGGAGCGCTCCGGTGTTAAGCTCGATGAAGTTTTGGTGAGTGTATTTCGCGGTCCACATTCGTATACCGGCGAAGATACCCTCGAGATCAGCTGCCACGGCTCAACCTTTATTCAACAGGAAATTTTGCAGTGGCTGTATGGCGCTGGTGCCATCCCCGCGCAGCCGGGAGAATTTACCCTGAGAGCCTTTCTGAATGGGAAAATCGACCTGAGTCAGGCCGAAGCAGTGGCCGACCTCATTGCCTCTGAAAACCCTGCTGCTCATGCCTTGGCGATCAAACAGTTGCGTGGCGGTTTTGGAGATGAAATCAGACGTTTGCGCACCGAATTGCTGAATTTCCTGGCTTTGGTAGAGCTGGAGCTGGATTTCAGCACCGAAGATGTAGAATTCGCCAACCGCGAGCAGTTGCAGCAACTGGTGAATACTTTACTGGTGGTGATCAACCGTTTGCGCGACAGCTATGCGATGGGAAATGTGCTTAAACAGGGCGTTCCTGTAAGCATTGTGGGTAAGCCAAATGCCGGAAAGTCGACCTTGCTCAACGCTTTATTAAAGGAAGACCGCGCCATTGTGAGTCCGATTGCCGGTACCACACGCGATACCGTTGAAGACGTGCTGGTGTTGGGCGGCGTGGCGTTCCGCTTTATTGATACGGCAGGTTTGCGCGAAACGGATGACCTGGTGGAGCAGATTGGAATTGAACGCAGCTACAAGAGCATTCGTCAGGCTTCGCTGATTTTGCTGCTGGTAGACGCTGCCGATTTAGCACAGGGAGAGGCACTTACTCAGTATCGGCTCGTGGCTGAACAGGCTTCGCCGGAAGCCCGAATACAGGTGGTTTGTAATAAAATCGACCAGCAGGCTTTTGAAGGAAGTATTCCGGAAGAAATGGGCAAAGTGCTCACGATCAGCGCCAAAGAGGGCATCGGTTTAGAGCAATTGGAAGAGGCATTATTGGGTTATGTGCAAACTGCACGCGAACATGGCGACCATTTAGTGAGCAATGCCCGTCACTACAGCGCGCTGAGCAAGGCTTCGGAAGCATTGCAGCAGGTGCTGAACGGTTTAGCCCTTGGCCTCCCCGGCGATTTACTGAGCCGCGATTTGCGCGACACGCTGGATGCCCTCTCAGAAATCACCGGGGAAGTAACGCATGATGAGGTACTTGGGACGATTTTCGGGAAGTTTTGTATCGGGAAATAGTCCGATTCTCAAACCACATTTCGTCTGCAAGTCATTTTCATTTTTAACGAGGAATTCCACTTTACAGCCCGATTTCAAAAAGATGTTAACATCTCCGTCTTCGGGAAAACCACTCTGCTATCTTTGCAGAGATGGAGAATTTCTTGGTTTCGGCGCGGAAGTACAGGCCTGCCACCTTTAAGTCGGTGGTTGGGCAGGAAACCATTACCAACACGCTCAAAAACTCGATACGCAGCAATCACCTTGCACAGGCCTTTCTGTTCTGCGGTCCGCGAGGTGTGGGAAAAACCACCTGTGCCCGAATATTGGCCAAAACCATCAATTGTCTGAATCTCACCGCCGACACAGAGCCGTGCAATGCGTGTGAGAGCTGCATGGGATTCAACAACAGTGCGTCTTTCAATATCCACGAACTCGATGCGGCTTCCAACAATTCGGTCGACGATATTCGGGCATTGACGGATCAGGTTCGCTTTGCACCGCAAATCGGAAAGTATGGAGTGTACATCATCGACGAGGTTCACATGCTCTCCACAGCGGCCTTCAACGCTTTCCTGAAAACGCTGGAAGAGCCACCCAAACACGCCATCTTTATTCTGGCAACCACCGAGCGCCACAAAATTCTTCCTACCATTCTCTCGCGTTGTCAGGTGTTTACCTTCAACAGAATTCAGGTTGATGACATTGCCAACCACCTCGCCTACGTAGCCAAAAGCGAGTCGATTGAAGCCGAAGTAGAAGCGCTGCATGTGATCGCCCAGAAAGCCGATGGCGGTCTGCGTGATGCCCTGTCGATGTTCGACCAGATTGTAAGCTACTCAGGCGGTAATACCATTACCTACAAATCGGCCATCGAAAACCTCAATGTGCTCGATTACGATTACTTCTTCAAAGCCACCGATTACCTCATGCAGGGCGATATTTCCAAATCGCTGCTGTTGTTAAGTGAGGTTCTCAACAATGGCTTCGACATTGCCAACTTCCTCAGTGGACTTGCAGAACATTTCCGCAATCTATTGGTATGTCAGGATGCCGCAACCCTCGTTTTGCTGGAGGTGAGTGTTGGGGTGAAGAGTAAATACCAAACTCAGGCACAGCAAGTGGCAGCCTTTACCCTGATTCGGGGTATTGATGCCCTGGCTCAGGGCGAATTGGGACTCAAAGCAGCCTTGAATAACCGATTGCAGGCTGAATTAACGCTACTCAAGCTGATTGGAATTTTCAAACCTCAGCCGGTAGCCGAGGAAAAAAAAAATCCTGACGCAGGACAAAGAAGTCCGGTAAGCAGTGCAGCCGCACCTGCAAACACGACCGCAGCGCCCGAACCCAAGGTGCCGGTGATTGCCTTGAGGGGAATTCAAGCGGTAAAAACGAGTGTGTCCATCAAGAAGCATCTTGAGAATAAACCGGTTGATCAATCGGCGGCAGAAGCTGAACAAGAGCAACATTCCATCAAGGAGTTACTCCCTGAAGATCCTTTTACTCTGGAGGCCTTGCGCTCGGTTTGGCTTAATTACACCGAAAAACTCAGGGCAGATGGGAAACAATCGCTCTGTGGAACCCTCACTTTGAATATGCCAGAATTGGGCGAACAGGACCATCAAATTCGCTATCTGGTTCAAAATGAAAGTCAGCTGCGTGAACTCGAAGCGGCCAAGTTCGACCTGGTCAACTTCTTGCGCAAACAACTGAAGAATCACAGCATCAGCCTGGTACTCAGCAAGTCGGAGGCGCCAATTAAAACCAAGCTTTACACAACCGAAGACAAGCTCAAGGCCATGGAGGCTTCAAATCCAAACATTACAGCGCTTCGTCAGGCTTTAGGCTTGTTGCCCGGTTAATGAAATAACAAACCCGCCGAACTAAGGGAGTTTGAGGCGCTTAAGCATGGTTATCGGTCCGGGGCAATACTTCTCATGACAACGAATACAGCTCTGCACCAGATTGTTGTATTCGATCCTTAACTGAGATTTATCGGAGCTGCCCAAACGTTCACACTGCTTGAGAAAGGCTGTAGCCATCTCCGGAAACTCCTCTCCTTTTTTCGAATCCACACTGGGCTTGGCGGTGTGAATTTTGTCGTACTTCTTGTAGAACTGAGGTATTTTTTGCCCTTCCTGAACCTTAACCCTGATACGCTTCATGTCGTTCGACATATTGCGCATCAGCTTGCTCAACTCACTTTCCGATTGCCAGGCTGTCAATACCAGAAGTACCGAAAATCCCGCTAATGAACCGAGAAGCAGCCGGGTGAGTTTCATGATTACTTGAGGATGAGCACTCCGGAAGCCTCAAAAGAGAGGCGTTCTTCGTCGGCGGTAATTTTTTCAATTTCTTCCTTCGATTTGCCGGCATCTTCGGCATAGTGACGCAACATATCCACGGTAATCACTTCACGAAATGCCTTACCATCCATAATTGCGGTGCGTCCGTTTGCATCTTTCGGAACGAAAAATCCATAATCCTTGAAGCGAACCATCATGGTTTTGCCGTTGCCGAGGTCAACATTCATCCAGCAACCTTTCTTTTGACAAACCTCGAGAATGGTGGCTTTCAGCTTAACGTTCATAGAGTCTTTCCCTTCAATGCCTTTCAGGAATGCTTGTCCTTCAACAGCACCCGAAGGCTTAACTTTTTCGCCAAAGGTGTCGCCCTTTTGGGCATTCAAGGTATAACTGCCCAAGAGAAGGCAGAACAGGAGCATGAGCTGTTTCATAAGTTTGATTGTGGGCAACAAAGATAAAAATTCAGGCTTTACGGGCCCGAAGCATGTGACGTTTAAATGGAGGTCCGGGTAAGCGTTCAACTTCTAATCCTAAGGATTGCAACGTCCGACGGACGTCGCCTTTTGCGCAATAGCTCACCCAAATACCTCCCTGATTAAGCAGTTGGGCTGAACGGGAGAGTGCTTCATTTTGCCACAATTCAGGCTGCGCGTTGGGCGCAAAGGCATCGTAATAAATTAAGTCGAAACCTTGCGAACATTGGTAATCGGGCCAATTTGCCCTCACTTTGGTAAAGGTAAACCGCTCACTGAGGGCGATGGGCTGTTCCCAAGGGAGAACGATAAGGTCATCAGGCTTTGCCGGCAGAGAAAAAGCACTGTAATTGAGGAGCTTGGCATCTTCCAGACTGATGGGGAAAGCCTCAAGCGCGGTGTAGTCGATCTGCACATCCAGTTCGGACAAGCGCTTCCAGGTTAGCAGGGCATTCAGTCCGGTTCCAAGGCCCACCTCCAAAAGACGAAGGTGCGATTTGTTCTTGATGGCTTCTTTCAAACCCGCCTCGATGAACACGTGCTCACTTTCCTGAACGGCTCCGTGGACACTGTGGTAGCTGACGCCGAAGGCCTCCGAAAACAGCGTGCTGCTTCCATCGGCGGTTAGCTCATGCCGAACCTGTGCTTCGTCCATCTTACTTGGAGAGGATCTTGAACTCAGTACGGCGATTCAGCTGACGCCCCTGGTCGGTGTCGTTTGGCGCGATTGGCTGAGTAAAACCGTAGCCTTTGTACTCCAGACGTTCTTTCTTAATGCCCTTTTTCTCAACAAGATAGTTTACCACCGAAAGGGCGCGGCTTTCTGAAAGCTTCTCGTTGTATGCGGCAGACCCAACGTTATCGGTGTGCGACGAAATCTCGATGCGCAAGGTTGGATTGGTTTCCAAAAGCTTGGTTAGACGGTCCAATTCGGCCATTGACTGTGGACGAAGGGTGGATTTGTCGAAGTCGTAGAAGATGTTTTTCAACACGATCTTCTGCCCTACCTCAAGTCGACTGAGGTCGATGTCTTTCTCGATTTCCTGGTAGGTCTTCGACTTCGGAAGGTCGATGTTTTCGGAGAAGAAAAGGTAGCCTTCCATGGTTACGGCAATACCATAGTTACGTCCTGAAGGCAAGGAAACCAGGTACTTACCGGTTTTTGAGTTCGATTGGAAGGTAGAAACCACTTCGTTCTTCTCGTTGTCGGTAATCACGATCAATGCGTTAAGCGGCTCTTTCGAAACGGCATCACGTACGGTACCTTTCAGAATGGTCACGTTGGATGCGAACTTCCGGTCGAGCTTCGGTTCAATCACGGCTTCGCGTTCGAGGATTGTGCTCGACAACAGCAGCTGATCCTGACTGCTCATAACCGTTTCTTTTTCGGGCCCCAGCAAGGTGATCATATAAATGTCGGTTTCGCCAATAGCGTCCATCCTTGCCGATGAATAGTAGCCGTGTTTACC